>CAMDAB010000058.1 GCA_945888475.1 Saprospira grandis DSM 2844
GGCGCAAGTAATTTTAATGATACATTGGCAAATTTTAGCAGTCGCGGAGCCGTTTCGGTTGACAGCAGCATGCGCATGAAACCCAATGTCAGTGCTCCCGGAGTGGATGTGCGCTCTTGTGTGCCGGGAGGAGGCTATGCCAATTATTCGGGAACCAGTATGGCTGGTCCGCATGTAGCGGGGGCGGTAGCCCTACTTATTTCAGCTGCACCACAGCTTGCCGGAAATGTCGATTCGCTGGAGACAATTCTTGAAATGACGGCTGATACGATTTATACTTATAGAAATGATACCTGTGGCGGAACCACTCAGGATGTCTTTCCTAATAATATGGTAGGACATGGACGTATCAATCTTTGGAAAGCCCTAGGAGTTGTCAGACCAGACCTAACCGCTGTTACTGAAACTATGTTTACAGATATCAGCATCTTTCCAAATCCTGTCAACGATAACTTACAGATCAGATCGGATGAAATCAATGGTTCTTGCCGCTTGAGTTTATACAGTACTTTAGGACAGGTTTGTCTTCAAAAAGAAGTTAATTTTGTCAATATTCATGAGCTGGACTTAAGACAAATCCAAGCAGGATTTTATCTACTCGAAGTTGAATCTGCTGGAAAAAGAGCCGCCTTTAAAGTTATTAAGCATTGATATTGAATGTGACAAATTGGACGCACTTTTAAATTATAATATCTGCCCAAAATAAAATCGCCGAAGGCACCACTTCCATTTGTCCGAAGCACCAGCGTATGGAAGCAGCATCGGCTGGCAATGGCACTGTTACAGATATGGGAAAGTGGAGAGTAGAAATAAGCAAAGGTTACAGATGCTGATTCCGTCCCGATGGTTATCGAGGATTGGGTTCCTTGCAATTAGTCTATTGATTTACATGGGCTAATGACCCAAAAACGCCTTGCTGAGGACTAGATTTTTTGTTACTTTTTTATCATGAAAAAAGTAAGAAAGAGAAAAAAAAGTAAATTATTGACTCACTAAATACTTCAAAAAAAATCTTGATGAATAGTTTACGAATCAAGAAATTATTATTCTAGTTAGCAACATCCATTCTTTGTATCAAAAATTACGTTAAAATTTTAAGCACTAAATAAAATTTTCTTAGCTTTGAGGGCTACTTGAGCCATTATAGCTCGAAGAAACTTATTATTTCTTATTAAAAATACACTAAAATCATGCGAAAACTTACCTTGTTTGCAGCCCTGCTTTTTAGTTCAACACTCAGCTTTGCCCAAAAAGGATTGGAGATTGGCGTTGAATTTACTCCTGCAGTAACTTTTATTTTGAATGATGACGACTTTGCCGAAGGTGACAATTTGAATTTCAGAGGTACATTCGGTTTTAATACCGGCCTTTCTCTTGGTTATAATTTTAATGATGGTATCGGAATTGCCTCAGGTGTTCTTTTTTCTAGACAGGGACAAAACTATATCACAGATTATGCTGGCGTTTCAAAGGCAAACCAAGATGTTTTTGCAAGACAGTTAGGCTACATTAGAGTACCAGTTTTGTTGAAATTTAATGGCGATCCTACTGCTTCTTCAAGTTCATATTTCAGAATTGGCCCACACTTTGATTTTTTACGTTCTGCCAGATTTACATATGACGACAAAAGTATTTTGAATATTGATGCGGATTATAATCTATTAAAAGACTCGCCATTCGATGGTTATGATATTTACAATAAATTTGTTTTTGGTGTAACACTTGAATTCGGTGGAACTGCAAATATCAATGAAACTACTAAGTTTACCTTTATGCTTCACCTTTCAGGTAACTTGAACTCAGAAGACCTTGATGCAGCTTTGATTTATCCTTCACAGGTTATTCTATCTGCACCATTTGTTGAAAGACAACCTGCTTACAATGTTATGGGTGGTTTGAATGTAGGTTTCCGTTATACTATTCCAATGGACTAATCTAGCATCAAAATATTTTGAATAGGATTATCTCAGGTAGGTAATCCTATTTTTTTTGCTTCATGGGAATTTTGGTAAAAATTGCTTTTAAATAAGCATACCCAACTGTCAATGTTTTTGAGTCAAAAAGTTATTTTTGCAAAATAATGCAATTGGGCAGAGGCCCTCATAAAAATTAATAATGAAAAAACACACGATAACTGCTGCGCTTCCTTACGCAAACGGGCCCTTACACCTCGGACATCTGGCAGGTGCTTACTTGCCTGCAGATATTTATGCCCGTTTTCTGCGCCTGCAGGGAAAGGACGTGGTATTTGTCTGCGGCTCCGATGAACACGGTGCTGCTATTACCATCCGAGCGAAAAAGGAAGGCCGCAGTCCGCAGGAAATAATCGATAAATATCACGAATTAAATAAAGAGACCTTCGAAAAACTGGGCATTTCTTTTGATATCTATCACCGTACCAGCGAGGCCTTGCATCATAAAACAGCGCAGGATTTCTTTTTGAAGCTTCTGGAAAATGGAGGCGAATTTGACGAAAAGGAAACGGAACAATATTACGACGAGGATTTTAAACAATTTTTGGCCGACAGGTACATCACAGGTACCTGTCCCAAGTGCGGACATGAAGAGGCCTACGGCGACCAATGTGAAAAATGTGGCTCGGCACTTTCACCAACCGACCTGATCAATCCCCGTTCAAGCATGAGCGGCAAAACTCCGATACTCAAACCAACCACACATTGGTATTTCAAACTTGAAAAACATGGAGATGAGCTGCGCGAATGGATCGAAACCGGAAAAATAAACGGCATACAACATCATAATCCCGAGGGCTGGCGTAAACATGTCCTGGGGCAATGTCTTTCCTGGCTAGATGGAGGTTTACAGCCCCGAGCCATCACCCGCGACCTCGACTGGGGAATTCCCGTTCCTGTAAATGGTGCCGAGGGTAAAGTCCTTTACGTATGGTTCGATGCGCCGATCGGGTACATTTCTGCCACTAAAAAATGGGCGGAGGATAATCATAAAAACTGGGAAGATTACTGGAAAGGTGAAGATGTTGAACTCATACATTTTATTGGCAAAGACAATATTGTATTCCACTGTATTGTATTTCCTGCAATGTTGAAAGCGCACGGTGAATTTGCCCTGCCGGTAAATGTTCCGGCCAATCAATTTTTGAATCTCGAGGGTCGTAAATTCTCAAAATCGAAGGGTTGGGTAATTGAACAACATCAATACTTGATTGATTTTGCCGATTTTCCAAATAAAGAAGACGCTTTGCGTTATGCGCTTATCCGCACCATGCCCGAGAATAAGGACGGCGATTTTAAATGGGATGAATTTGTTGCCCTGCACGACAATGAACTAGCCGATAATTTGGGTAATTTTTTCAATCGCGTACTCTCTTTTATTCAAAAATATTGTGACGGAAAAGCTCCGGCCTTTGATGCAAATATTAGTATTAAAGGTGCTACCGAAGATGAACTCAGTTCTTACAACAGTTTTTGCAAGGAACAGATTTTGCCCTTGGTCGAACAATTGGAAAAAGATATTTTGGCTTTTGAATTTAAAAATGCCATCAGTACTGTACTCGAAATTTCCCGATTGGGAAATGCTATGTTTCAGAGCAATGCTCCCTGGAAAACTGCCAAGGAAAATCCTGAATCGGCAGAAATTCCTGCTGTATTGGCTTTGGGATTACAAATTGCAGCCGTATCGGCCATTTGTATCGAACCATTTTTGCCCTTTATTGCTGCGAAAATGAGAGGACTCTTAGGTTTAAAAGATAGTGCAGCCGGCGTTTTCGAGCATTTAAAAATTAAATTGAAAGCAGGTGCCCCAATACTAGAGCAAGGCAATGCCATCAATGAACCCGAGGTGCTTTTTGCCAAAATTCAAAATAAAAAAGATAATCGCTGGATGGAATTGGTCGATAGAGAGAAAAACTCCCTTGCCGAACTAATGAAAAAATTTGAAGCAGAAGAAAAAGCTGTCCTTGCAGCCAATGAGCAAAAAGCAAAGGCAGAATCTCAACAAACTTCAAAAGAAGCTGTGGAATATGATGATTTTGCAAAATTGGAACTGAGGGTGGGAACCGTAGAATCGGCCGAGCGTATCCCCAAAAAGGACCGCCTGCTGAAACTCAGTGTTAACCTGGGTTCTGAAATTCGAACCATCGTATCGGGTATAGCTGAACATTATGCTCCCGAAGATTTAGTTGGCAAACAGGTTTGTATTGTTGCCAATCTTAAACCCAGAAAATTGGGTGGTTATGAGTCACAGGGCATGATACTCACTGCCGAAACGCCTGAGGGTAAGCTCTTTTTGGTGCAGCCGGAGGAGAAGGTGGAGAATGGATCTGTAGTTAAATAGGAAGGTAGAAATCAGGCTTTTTTAGACTAAAGACTATAAGACTTGAGACGCTAGACTTTACTATTAGGCTATAGAATGAAAGACTTATGCTTTGTGTACGCTGTGTAACCCGATAGCTATCGGGTCTATGTGCTTTATGGTAAAAATTTAACGCTTGGTTGATTTTTTTCTCATCTCCTCTGTCTAATTAAGAAACAAATAGATAAGATGAAAACATTTTATACCATTTTGCTATTGGTGCTGAGCAATGTCTTCATGACTTTTGCCTGGTATGGACATCTAAAATTCAAGGAAATAAAATGGTTTGAATCCTTGCCGCTCATTGGAATAATCCTCATAAGCTGGGGAATTGCTCTGTTTGAATACTGTTTTCAGGTACCGGCTAATAAGCTCGGATTCAAAGGCAATGGCGGCCCTTTCTCATTGATAGAACTAAAAGTGATGCAGGAAGTTATCACCCTGATCGTTTTTATGCTTTTTACCTTGCTGTTTTTCAAAACCGAAACCTTCCGATGGAACCATCTACTTGGCTTTGTGTTTCTGATATTGGCGGTCTACTTTGTGTTTAAGAAATGAGGTACAAGGTGCTAGTACATAGTAGCTAGTGCCTTGTTTGCATTGTTAAAACTGTAGAAGTCAGCCGTCTAAAGTCAGTTCGTCAAGCGTCTAAAGTCTAGGGTCTAATGTCTTTTAGTCTGGCGTCTAGCGTCTTTTAGTCAAGCGTCCAGCGTCTAGCGTCATTTACCCATTTTAACTCCGTCCTTCACCTTATAGTATCGACCATTGCTACGATCGTAAAAAGTACTTTCATTGCTGTCAAAGTCCAAAACCTTCATAGTACCGTTTTGGAATTTTAATAAAAGTGAATAAATTGGATCGAAATCAAATGGCTTGGTCGACTCATAAGCATTGGAAATAAAGTAAGCGCTGACAGCTTTGTCAAGGACTTTTTTCGACATTATTGAAAGTTGCGCAGCTGTCTTGTCGGCTATTTCGAGATAGGGGGCATACATTTTTGAAACTTCTTCCAAATCGGTTGTTTTTAAAGTATTGACTCTGTCCCAGAGAAAATATTGTTCTCGGTAATATTGAATAGGTTCGCTAAGCCATTCATTCTTTAATTTGTCAATGTTTTTTGTCAGGAATTTTTCCAGGTCTTTCGATTTGCTGAATTGTTGTTTGAGTGAGTCGCTTATAAATCTTACAGAGGCTATTTCATCATTCACATTGTCAACTTCGCAGAAAAACCAGACTGGTTCAACTTCTTTGTCATTGCTAATAGGAAAAATATTGAAGATTCTTAAGTCCTTTACAATACTGTTGTGCATTTTGAAAAGCATAGAGCCCTCCGGATTGGTTAGTGTAAATGCATACTCTCTGGCATTAAAGTCCAACAGTTCAACATATTCATCCGTTTTTTTAAGAATGTTGCTGTTCTCTTTGTCAACATCTGCACCATACCATTTGCCTAATAATTTTTGATCAATAACAGATTTGTCCGAACTGCTGATGGGCACCTTTGATGTGTAAAGTTCACAAGAGCTCAACGAGATTAGTGCTAAGAAAAAAATAAGCTGCTTCATTTTGGCAATAAATTTTTGTATTAAAAATTAGTTGTTATTCTTCTTTATTTTTAAATCCTATCGATCTGAAAGTATTCTGTAGCCGCATATTCGATAGCCCTTCGTCGTATTCCGATTTAATTATTAAGAACATTTCATCGAGGAATTTCTCGTAAGATGCTTCATTTTTTCGGTCTATGAAAAACACTTTGCCGGCTTCGCCATATCTTGCTTTGTACTTTCCGTCTTTGTCTATCGAGATGTCGATTGGCAGTACAATGGTGTAGTGCGGATAAGGAAATTTTCTAGGCAATTCGAAAAGCGTAAGCCCAATGCCAAATTCAAAATAACCGTCTTCGCGCAATCCCATTAACAAATCATCGAAACCACTTATTTTATCAGGGGCGCCATAGCTGTCGATGTTATAAAGGGCAATTTCACCCAATGGAATTCCATAAAAACTGATTATTTTATCCCAGACCTCCCTGGCTAAAACTTTACAATCTTCCTCATATTGTTTGAAAAGATTTCTAGCCTTTGTAAATGCATCGCTGAGTTCTTCGAATTTTGTCATTTTAATTTAGTTGGGTTTGCTGTTATAGTTTTTTAACATTTCTATAACTTTTAAATAATCCTATTATTGTTCGACCCGACAAAATACTTAGAAATAATTTGCAAAAATATGACTTGCTAACAAATCGGCAGCTTTTTCTGATTTTCTGAACCATAATTCCGGCTCAATCATCTCCAGTTCCGATACAACAGGTTTTCCTTCATTGTCCCAAAAAATATCGACTCGTGCATAAGCCGGCAGGGGAGAGATAGTTGTAATAACTTTTTCAGCTAAAGCAATTTCCTGTTCCGTAGGTGTATAATCATGTACCGTACCGCCAAAATCATCCTGAACCCTGAAATCGCCTGCTTTGGCAAGTTTTAGCACTGCATGACTGAATCGGCCACCAAAAAGCATTATTGCAATTTCGCCTTTTGTGAGTATATTTTTTTGAAATTCTTGCAAGAGCATCGATTCGTTGGCTATAAGCATTGCGAAAATCGATTCAAATTGAGCTGCCCCTTCTTTTTCGAAGCGGTAAGTATGTCTTGCAGCGCCCGAGATAGCAGGTTTTAAAATAAATTCTGACCAGTTTTTGTCAGATGCAATTTTAGATAAACTTCTTTTTTCTCCTTTTTCAATAAAAATAGTATCGAGAATTTCAATGCCATATTGTTGAAGATCGCGCAGATAATGTTTATCCATATTCCATTTTAGCAATGAAATGGGATTGATAAATTGGGTGAGTTCAGCAGTTTTTTCGAGCCAGGGCATAAACGCTTCTATCCGGTCGAAATAATCCCAGGTAGTTCTGAAAATGGCATATCTGGTCCTAGTCCAATCAAAATCGGGATTATCCCAATAGGTTCTATGCGCCTTTAGTCCTTTTCGTTCCAAAGCTTCTTTTAGGAGCCTGTCTTCCAGCATTACATTATAGCTGTAGTCGTTTATATTTGCCGGATTATCATAACGGCTGTCTGTTAAAATCGTTATATCGTATTTGTGCATTTCACTGAGATTAGAATTGTAAAATTATAAAAATTTGCATATTTTCGTCTAGGGAATAACAACAGAACATGCAAGTTTTTATTAATTCAAATAAATTATTCTCAACTAAGTCAGATCAAACTTGTTCTAAGTGGAGTAAATGCCTAAAAACAATTAAAATATAATGGAAGAAGAATTTATCAACCCTATCGACCCTAAAAAAGTAGCCCAAAATCCCGGATTGTTACCATACGCCCACACAGTTGGAGGTTTCATTATCAAACCAATGGATAAGGGAAGAGCTAAGGGACTTGCAGTTCAGGCCATGCAGGAACAGACAAATCTGCAAATGAAACAGATACAGCAACAAATCGAACTTTTGGCTCAGCAGGCAAGACAGTTGCAGCGTAGGGTTGAACTTTCGCAAATGATTTACAACGCTGATATGAATTTCAAGCCGCTCATCAGCCATATTTATCACCTGTATAATAGAAAAGACGAAAGCATTGTCTTGTCCATGATTGGCCCAGATGAATGGGGATTTTCAGGGCATAAATTCAACAAATTTCTTGCAACTGTTAAATTGCTTGCTGATCATACTTGGGAGATTTTGGCAGAAAACAATGATTGATTTGAGAATTTGAAGATTTGAAGATTTGAAAATGATTTAAAAAGTTATAAAAGATTGAATATTAAATTTTTGAATAAGTTGAGAACTTTTCCAAAAAAATAAACCCGCCGCAGGCACCGCCTCTTAATGTCCTAAGCACCAGCGTATGGAAGCAGCATCGGTTGGCAATGTTATTGTTAAGCTCGGTTCATGATACTTTATACCTGATACAAATCTTCGTCTAGTGTCTAATAGTCTCAAGTCTAGAAAAAAGTCTAGCGTCTAAATTCTAACTAAAAAGTCTTGATGCGCTTCGCAGAACTTCGTTTAAAGAGCTCTCTCGTCTTAGGGACGAGATCGGTTCTTGATACTTGATACTTGATACTTTATACAAATCTTAGTCTAGCGTCTAATAGTCTCAAGTCTACTTTTCATCTCTTCCTCACCCACATCATCCCATCCCTCAGCGGCAGCAATAGATTTTCTACCCTGTCATCCTGTTGAATTCTTTGATTTAATTCGTGGATTGCTTTAGTTTTTTTGTCTTTGATTGGTTCTTCACAAACCTTGCCGCTCCACAAGACATTATCTATGAGTATAATGCCGCCTTTTTTTAGTTTGGGAAGGCATTTTTCATAATACAGTGGATAATTGCTTTTGTCGGCATCGATGAAAATAAGGTCGAAGATGATATCAAATTTGTCTATAAGTTCCACTCCGTTGCCGATTTGCATGCTTATTTTTTCCTCTAGTCCGGCTTTTTTAAAAAAATCCGTCACCGGTGCTTTTAGTTCTTCGTTTGCTTCAAGCGTGTACAAATGGCCTTCATCCTGAAGTCCCTGGGCCAGACAAACGGCCGAATAACCTGTGAAAGTCCCGATTTCGAGGATGTTTTTAGGCTGAATCATTTTGCTCATCATCGCAAGGTACTGCCCCTGAAGGTAGCCCGAAAGCATTTGGGGCATTAGCACATTCAGATTAGTAAATCTGTCAATCTCATTCAGGACATCGTTCTCGAAAACCTTTGTATGTAATTCACAATATTTGTGCAGTGTTTCATTGATCAATTCCATATTTGGTTAGCTGTTTTATTGAAAGATTTATTAATTATAGCGCTTTTATTTGTATTTCTTGTCTATAATTTGTATTTTCGTCGAGCAAAATTAAAAAAATCAATTATAAACCATTTACTGTTATGCGCGACAAATATGCTGTGTTAATGACAAAAGGAAAAGAGCACTATCAGGAAGACGATGTGCTTACGCTCGATCCAATAAAAGATGAGTTTAAGCTTGTGGTTCATAATGACAATCATAATACTTTTGACTGGGTTATCGAATGTTTTGTCAAGGTGTTAAAATACTCTACCGTTCAGGCCGAGCAGCTCAGTTATATTATCCATTTCAAAGGAAAGGCTACTGTAAAATCGGGTACCAAAAAGGAGCTTAAACCTTTCAAAGATGCCTTGGTTGACAAAGGTTTGTCCGCGGTGATAGAGGATTAGAAATCAATACATTTTCTCTTTAAATCCCCCTTTTATCGGGGATTTTTTTTGAATATCAATCTGTGTACATTCTAAGCAAAGAACTCATATTCCCACACCCTTCAAAGACTGACCGTCGAGGATGTCTTGCCTATGGTGGAGACTTAAGTACAGAAAGATTACTGCTTGCCTACCGCAGTGGCATATTTCCCTGGTTCAATGAAGGAGAACCCATAAGTTGGTTTTCTCCCGATCCTAGAATGGTCCTTTTTCCTGAAGACCTTTATGTTTCGAAAAGCATGAAACAGGTTTTGGAAAGGGGCTATTTTCAAATTACCTATAATACAGCTTTCGAGGCAGTGATGCAGAACTGTTCCAAAATAAAGCGGGATGGACAATATGGTGGAACCTGGATTACCAATGATATGATTACTGCCTATGTTAAACTGCATGAGCTAGGCTATGCGCATTCAGTCGAGGCCTGGCAAAATGGTGAATTGGTCGGAGGCCTTTATGGCATTGCATTAGGAAAATGCTTTTTTGGAGAATCGATGTTTGCCAAGGCAAGCAACGCTTCGAAAGCAGCTTTTATTAGCTTTGTTAAAAAATTGGAATCACTTGGGTTTTGGCTCATCGACTGTCAGATGTACACCGAACACCTCGCAAGTTTGGGCGCAGATTTGATTCCAAGGAATATTTTTTTACAATATCTTGAACAAAACAGTGGGGAAGAAGAAAAGCTGCTGCTTTAATTTATAAAAACGCATTAAATACAATAAACAATAAAATGGATCTGCTCAGTAAGAAAATTGTAATGGCCAAAGACATTGGAGTGCATGGGAACCTCTTTGGAGGGATTTTAATGGCTTGGCTTGATGAAGCTGCTGCAGCGCTTGCAACCGAATATTGCAGAACACCAAATATGCTTACTGTAAGAATAGGGGAGTTGGTCTTCAAAAAACCATTAAAAGCCGGTCATCACCTGAGGATTTACGGTGAGGTAACAAATGTTGGCAATACAAGTGTTTCCATCAGTCTCGAAGCCAGAAGGTACAATCTGTATAGCGGCGATGAAGTAGTTGTTTGTAACACCAATTCAACCTTTGTTCGAATCGATGATGACGGGCAATCTACGGCGATAGATGATAGTATTCGCGCTAATTTTATGTCCCGTTTAAAAAAATAACACTTAAGATGTAAATATGAAAATACATTCATATATTTGCAATGAAATATTGAGCGTTTTTCTAATTTAAATCTGCTTATTTTAATGAAAATTCTTTTATCTCAATCTCTAATGGCCTATTTGTCAGAGCCATGGCCTTGGTATGTATCGGGTGGGCTTATTGCCATAATAATGGTTTTGCTATTGTTTTCAGGTAAAAATTTTGGTGTTTCAGCAACCATGCGAGCCGGTTGTTCGGCATTGGGTGCTGGTAAAATCAATGACTTTTTTCATTTCGATTGGAAGAAGGCTCAGGGTTGGAATCTGCTATTTATAGTTGGTGCTTTGATTGGTGGTTGGATAGCTTCAACATTGCTCAATGATCCCGAACCCCTAGCGTTGGGCAGTCGTACCGCAGAACACATAAAGTCTTTGGGGCTGAGTTTACCAAAAGAGTCAAAAGAAATAGCATCTGGTTTTTTACCCGCAGAGTTTAGTAAACCCGAATTTGTTTTTTCATTTAAGGGTATTTTGCTAATGGTTTTGGGTGGATTTTTTGTAGGCTTTGGAACTCGCTATGCAGGTGGTTGTACATCGGGGCATGCCATATCAGGTCTATCTGATTTGCAACCAGCTTCTTTAATTGCAGTGATTGGTTTTTTTATAGGTGGAATTGCTATGACATATTTCTTACTGCCTTTGTTTTATAAACAAATCTTGTTTCCGCTTATAAATGAATTACAAAATTCGTTTCCCAAATAGTCTAATCCTCAAATTCGTATCACGGAACTTCGTTTCTCAAATTGTACATTATGTTTTCACTTTTCATCAAAGCTTCATAGTTTATTCTGATTGGAATCCTTTTTGGCATTATTATGACCAAAGCCGAGGTCATTTCATGGTATCGCATTCAGGAGATGTTTCTTTTCGAGAACTTTCATATGTATGGCGTAATCGGCACTGCTGTTTTTCTTGGATTAATATCTGTTCAGCTAATCAAACGCTTTAAGGCAAAAGATATTGATGGAAATGAAATTAAATTTGAACCTAAGGTCTTTAGCATTCCACGCTATCTATTTGGGGGCACAATTTTTGGATTGGGTTGGGCAATGACAGGCGCCTGTCCAGGACCAATGTATACCCTTGTAGGACACGGATATTGGTCAATGCTCATAGTAATTGCAGCAGCATTATTCGGCACCTTTGTTTATGGAATCATCAGAAAGAAACTACCGCACTAAGTAAATAAGTAAAGTCGGATAAATTATTGACATAAAGTTTAAATAGAAAGAGGCTGTTCATGTATGTTGAACAGCCTCTTTTGCTCTATATAGACTTCTTAATCAAATAAAAGTCAGTATAATCGACATCGGTACCCTGTAATTTCTTTCTTTCTTCCATTTCAAACATTGTCTTTGGAGGAGGAACGATTGCTTTTTCGCCGGGTACCCAGTTTACCGGCAGCGCACATTTCAATGAATCAGCTGTTTGCAGTGCAATAAGAACCCTTTTTATTTCTTCCATATTTCTACCAATATTCAATGGGTAGTACATGATAGTTTTGATAATGCCCGCAGGGTCAATAAAAAATACTGCCCTTACAGCTGCTGTGGTACTTGCACCTGGATGCAACATGCCATACTTCATAGACACACTCATATCAAGATCTGCAATAATAGGGAAATTAAACAAAACCCCGGTTTTTTCATGAACATTGTTTACCCAGGCAAGATGTGAGTGTATACTATCGATGCTCAATCCTAGCAGTTTTGTATTATGCGCATCAAAAAAATCCTTATTCAAAGCAAAGGCACTCATTTCTGTTGTACATACAGGTGTAAAATCGGCAGGATGCGAAAAAAGTACTACCCAGCTTCCTTTGTTATAATCTGAGAATTGCAAGCTTCCAAATGTAGTTACTGCTTTAAAGTCGGGTGCTTTATCTCCAATTTTTGGCATTGAGATAAAATTACTTTGTGTGTCCATGTTAAAAAAAATATTTACTAGTTACTTAAAAAGTTATGTGCAAAATTAGGAAGTTAAAGATAATAAATTGCTGACTATTGTCACTAAGCAGGTCCAAAGGTTTCTGATTTAATAATACAATAAAAATCTGAAAGATAAAAGCATAAGAAAGGGGCTGTTCGATAACGAACAGCCCCTTTGCGTTGACTCATACAAGAGCGCAATGAATTATTTACATTTGCTCAGTTGAATTTCTTTGAAGTCTTTTACTTTTTTCAAAGCTTTTTTACGAAGTACGTATACTTTCTTTTTTGCTTTGTAAGTAAGTTCACCCAAAGTAACTTCGCCGTAAAATTTTGATTTCTTAGTTTCATTTTTGACAAAAACAACCAAGGATTTCATTTCATTAGCATCACGAAGCATGTATTCTTTCGGACGAACTTTACCTTTTACAGTTTTGTTTTTGGCTTTGTAAACATAGTTAGAGTTCTTGTCGCCAACAAAAACAGTTGAGTTCTTGATTACACGTGTTTTGAGTGTGTAAGTTTCGGTAGTAGGTTCTACTTTAACTTCGTTCCATTCTCCCAACTTGTAATTCCCAATAGCAGGAACATCATAAACAAGGTATTCGCAGTTGATAGGACCCAAGCATTTGGTTGGTTCGTATTTTGAAGTCTCCCATTTGATGTAACCTTTAGATACACGACCACCAGGCAATAGAATTGGGTTCTGTAAACCTGAGACTTTAGATCTTGGAATCAGCACACGCAAAGTTTTGTTGCCATCACCATTCTGAGCGTTTCCGCTGTTGTCGTTGGCTTTGATAATGATATTTTGGGTAGCTTTGATGTTGCGGAATGCAGGGAACCAGTCTTCTGTTACAACATTGTAAGTGAATTGCTCGCAAAGATCCAAATCTTCTTCGAAGTTAGTATCGTCTACTACATCAACTTTTAGGTTGCTGAGCTCAGATTTGTACATACCTGAAGGGAATTTTGCAATTGTTTTAGCAGGGCTGTAGCGTACATCGGGAGCTGTGAGTTCTGGAGTTCTGGTGCCGCCAAATGGGTCTTCGCTACAATCTTCTTCGCATTCGCGTGGTTTGAGACATGCGCAATATCCAGTTTGTTGGAAATCAAAATTATAAGTGTTGCAATTGCCGTTACTTTCGAGGCTAGCGCAAGGACGACCAGTTGATTTCCAAACAATTTTACCGTCTTTTTCAACACCTGTAAAAAGCATAAATCCAGTTTCTGATGAACCAGCAGAAGGTAATTTTACTTTAAAAGTTTTACCTGCCTCAACAGCTTCGGCATTAAATTTAGCATTGAAATAAGCTACACCATTAGTGTAATATCTTTTTCCGTTTACATCATTCATAGTGATGTTAGCTGATTTCAATTCTTTTGCAGAACTATAATTTTTATATTCAAATTGAAGTTCTTTGTTTTTCTTAGGTTTGAATGTGCCTTTTTCTACAAAGATTTCAAGACATCCGCTTTTCAATAATGTATCGCGGTCGTCATCTTCAAGTGAGAACAAAACAAAAACACGACGGTTTTCAGCTTTTCCACCTGCACCGTATTTTAATTCTTTTTCACCGTAGAAAAATAATTCAATTTTGTCTTCGGCTTCGCCTTTTGATTTCAGGTATTCAAAAGCAGCATTAGCACGCTCTTCAGAAAGACCCATATTGTATTCATTAGTACCAAGATCACAGGTGTAACCGGCAACACGTACTTTTAAACGGCGCCCTTTAGATGCATCAAGGAAAGAATCAATGGTAGTTTTGCTCTCTTTTTTAAGGTCAGATTTGTCGAGTTCAAAATAAACTTCAAAACTGTCTTTAAGTTCCTGTGCGTTTGATACTCCTATGCACAGTAGAGCGAACATAAAGCTAAATAATAACTTCTTCATTTTTATGGTTTTTATAATTAGATAATGATAGCCTTTTTGAATTAGCACGCAAATATAAGAATATTTGTCAAATTAAAATTTTTAAAAGTAAAATGTGTTAAAAAAAGCTTATTGGTACAGTGTTAAATAAAAAAAGCTGTCGTTTGGGACAGCTTTTCTAAGTATTAAAATTTAAATACTGCCCCCAAGGCCGGAAGTATGGGTAACTGGTTTACCCTTCTGTATCTTATACGGTCAAAGTAAAATATATTTGGCCTGTCATACACATTTGTAATACTGGCATTTAACAAAAGTTTAGATCTTTTGCCAAAGTCAATTGTGTATCTCAAGGAGAAATCGAGCCTATGATAATATGGCAGTCTTTTATTGTTAATTCTATCAGAATATATAACGCCCAGTTCCGTGTCAGGATTATTATTTTGTGTTACATAATCGGTCGTAATACCGTCCTGAAAGCTATTGAGGTTATAAAATCCTTGTGTTGAGGTGAAAGGGAATCCAGAACCTAAATTCCACCTAAGAGAGACTTCGAAAGGATGTTCGGTTTTTGAACGTTTTTCATCAGGGCTCATTTCTTTCATTTTTCCAATCCTGAATTTGTAAGAACTGACAATATTCATATTATGTCTTCGGTCGAAGGATGCATAATACTTTTGAATTCCGTCATCGCGTGTTACATAGCCCAGAGAGTAAGCAAGGTAAAAGTAAAACTGATCTTTTTCGTAAGTTCCGTTAAAGTCGAGACCATAGGCCTGGCCATTCTCAGCTATAAATTCAGGTTCGTAAGTGCGATTGCCGAAAACATCGGTAAGTGCTGTGGTCGTTCTGTTTCTGTTTAAACTGACTATCTGTGGGAACCATTTCCAGTATGGCTCAATATTCATAACAATATTGTTACCTATATTAACTTCGAATCCACCAATTGCATGAACAGAAGTTTGTAATTTTGATTTTGTAGGGCTGTAAAGGGGTCTTCTGGCAGATGAATCAAAGCCGGTAATTTTAAAAACCTGTTCATCGGGGCCGCCAAGGAATCCGACAAAAAGGTTAACAACATCTCTTTCGTCAACAGAACTGATCAGATTTTGTGAGTATAAACCGCCGGCCAATTTGAAACGGAAAGAATTGGTAATGTTGTACTTCATTGCAATTCTGGGTTCTGCCCTGAATTCACCCAGTGAGGCATAATACTGCGCTCTGAAACTTGGTTCAATTACAGCTTTTCCTATCAGGCCCTTGTATCGTACATATACAGCTGCTTCTGTATTCGATTGCTGTTGCCCAAAAGGTATTCCATTGTTGTTTTCCAGACTAAAATCGGTATAAAAAGTATTAATTTCAACACCATAGTTAACCTCACTGTTTCGGGCCATAAACAAAGAAAAATTGACATTGGCATTGAAGCTATTTACTTTACTGAAGCGCTCTTTGGAGCTATCGCCCTCAATAAAATTAGCTGCATAGGTCGAGTAGCCGACATTTCCTTCCATGATAAGTTTTGCCGATCCTGGAACAACTCTGAAATCGATTCCACCACCCCCTGAATTCCAATTGTAATTAGCAATACCTGTAAAGTTGGCATTATCTTTAAAACTGAAACCAAAAGCATTCAGTCGGCTTCCGTTTGCAGTGTTAAAGGAGAGTTTGCCATGAAAATCGGTAAAACTGTATGGTAGGGTAGTATTTGCGGCATCAGTCATTGGTCTTTCCAAAATCGGTTTATAAAACCAGTTCGATGTCTGATTAAGGTAAGAGTGTTTACCAGTAAATATGAAAGACAAGCTGTTCCCTTTATTTTCATCAAGTTTAATGATAGGTCCCTCGAATAAAAATTTAGACACAAATGGATTGCTACTTAGCATTCCGGAGAATCTCTTTTTATCTCCCTCTCTTGTTTTAATGTCAATAACTGCTGATGATCTTCCACCATATTTAGCACCAAAACCACCTGTGTAAACATCGATACTTCTGATGACCTCTGTTTCGAAGACGGAAAAGAAGCCAATAGAATGGAAAGCATTGAAAATGCTCATTCCATCAAGGATAACCTTATTTTGTACTGGCGCTCCACCACGTATATATATTTGTCCACCTTGGTCTCCCGTAAAAATTACACCTGGAATGATCTGTAGATATTGGGCAAAGTCTGATTCACCACCAGCAGCAGGTAGTCGCTGAATGTCTTTGGCAGTAATTCTGACAACTGAAACCCTTGTATCTGTTTGCGATTCTTCTCTGTTCGCATTTACCTCAACAGTTTCAGTTTTGAGTGAAGATGGAATCATTGAAATATTGTAGTTGAGCATTTTACCTGCCTCTACATTTATTTCAACACCAAGGCTGTCGTAGCCTACTGCTCTGCACTGTAAAATATACTTACCTGGAGGTACGCTTGCGATCGTGTAAAAACCATCATCTTGGGTAAGTGTGTTAAACTTTAAACCATCATTCAGAAATACAGGCGTAAACATTAGGGGTTCACCGCTTTCTTTATCAAGAACACTTCCCCTGACACCACCATTTACCTGAGCCTCTAAAAGACTTACAGAAAAGCACAATAGACTTATAATCAGGAATGATTTATATTTTTTTAGAATTTCTTTCATGAGATTGGCTTGACTTCAGAAAAAGATTATTGTTTAAATGGCAAATGTAGACTGTTTTTACAATATAACTGAAAAAAGAGCAATCAATTTGCACTAAAAATTATTATTGACCTTGACTTCGTTGTGAAATCAGCTTTTATGTAAAACCATTTTAAACACTATACTGTGCATAATGTTTATTTTTGTCTATTGTTCCGTATTTTGGAATTATATTTGCAGTCAGTTTACTAAAACCAATTAACTATGAATTTTTATTTTTCCATTTTCATCGGAAGTTTTATTTTTCTTACCTATATATATGATAGTAGTACTAAAAAAGTAGTACGTTATAATTTTGAAGATTACCTGAAGTGCGATACCGTTAGACCTGATACAAGTAAAAAATCCAATGACATTTTTAGTTGGACAGATACCATTGTGGAAAGTCCGCTCCGAAAATACGTAATAAAGTATACCAAGCAGATTGACATGCCCATTGTACGTGATACGCTTCAAATTATTGATCTCAGCCAAGAAGCTATTGATACTGTTAAAGCTGAACAGACTAGAAAGATCAGAAAAAAAAGTACTTACAATGTAGCCATCGTTTTGCCTTTTATGACAAATACTTTTGGAGGAAAAGAAATTCCCGCACAGTCAGTTCGTGCAGTTGAATTTTATGAGGGTGTTGAAATTGCTTTCGATAGTTTGCGAAACGAAGGCGTTAACCTTAAAGTGAGTGTCTTTGATTCGAATAAAGACAGTGCAGGTATAACAGCGGTAATTGAAAAAATGAATGGCGCTGAGTGGGACCTTATTATTGGCCCGGCGCATACCGAAGTGCTAACTCAATTGGCCGTTTTTGCAAAAGAAAATGAAGTTCCGCTTGTTTCTCCATTTAACAACAAACCCGAAATTTGTGAAGATAATCATTATTATATTCAGGTAAATCCATCCTATGAGGTGGTTGCTGAACATATTGTTGCGCTCATGACCAAGGCTAAAGCAACAAACCTTGGGATCAGAAGATATAAATATCTTATAATAGGCACCTCTGAAGACAGCCTGAAAATGGAACAGATACAAAAGTCCTATTCAAATCTCAAAAATTCTGACGCAGAAATATTACCAAAGCTAATCACCAATGAGGGGGTACATGTTGGTATGATCATGAAACATTTAGACAGAGGCGCCTTGAACATAATAGTCATAGCCAACGATAAAAATGAACAGTTTATTTATTCCTGTTTAAGGGAAATCTCAACCATGTACGATAAGACTGAAAAAACAAGAGGCTATCAGCTATTGGTTGTAGGTGAGCCCTCATGGAAATATCTTGAGCGTATAAATTTTGAATACTATGACAACCTGCGCCTGCATATACCAGACTATTACTTTATTGACAAAGAGGCTGATAAAAATAAAATTTTTGAAGAGGAGTTTCGTAAGCGCTATGGAATAGCACCCAGAGAATTTGCCTATATGGGCTTTGATCTAATGCTTTACTTTGGTAGGCTCTTGAAAAAATACGGTACGGAGTTTCCGGATCATTTCGAAAAAGAAAAAAGCGCAGGCCGCCATACAATGTTCAACTTTTTACCTGTCACAAAAGAAGATAAGATGTTGGACGGTAAAGATATTTCAGAACCTAGAAGAATAGAACGTTTTGAAAACAACTACCTCAATATAATAAAATTTGAGGAATACGAATTTAAGCAAGCTGGTATTAAGATTGACTAATAGTATTCAAAGGTATATTCAAAACAGGAAGAAGTAAACATTTAAAGGTATAAAAAAAACACAAAAAGCCGCAATGCGGCTTATGTGTTTTTTAAGATAATGTCAATGACCTTAATTCAGGATTGAAATTATTTTTTCTTGCCCTTCTTTTTAGGGTCGGGACTATTGTGTGGGCTTTTTAGCATGTAGCTTCTCCAATCTTCGTGTTTCAACCACTTTAGGTTAGTCATCTTATTATTTGAACGATCATAATCGACGTGAATCGCATGGTTGAACTCATCCGATTCTCTTTCGCAGAAATGATTTGCGATGAAGATGTGCAGAGCAAGCTCACCATAAGTTTTGTCGGCAAGACGAATGTGCAGGCGGTGGAAACCTCTATGGTCAACAGACCCTTTCAGAAGTCTTTCACCTGTTGTGCGTTTGTGATAGCTCTTGATTCGACCCAAATTAGAGATAAAATAATCGAAGTGGAGAGTTGGGGTTCCGAAATCAACCTTTTGCCATACTTCACCGGGCAGAGTTTTTACTTTTTGGCTAGCATCCATGTTTTTCAAATTTATTAACGGTAGATTAAATGTATTTAAACTTTGGGATTTTCGAAAAAAATTGAAACGAATTAAAATATTAAATTTGCGATTTATTATTAAATTAAGTTTCTAATTTTGTTCTATGCTCCTTACAGTTCAAAGTCAACTTGACAAAGGTAGGCAATAATTTTTTTTATCTCAAAGCTTTATTTTAAAAAAAAAATCTGATTTTTTAATTTTCACCTAATTTTAAATAAAAGTAACGAAAATCATTAATTGAATACTTGTTTTGTAATTGAATTAAATTAAATATAATATATTGATTATGAGAAGATTATTTGTTGTTATTGCTGTTTTGTTTATTATTTGCATAAATGGCATTGCACAGGAAAAAAAATTGAGTTTGGAAGACGCAGTACTCAGACAAAGAGGATTTTTAGCACCTAAAAACCTTCCCGGGTTGCAATGGATGAACGAAAAAGAACTTTTGTCAATCATGTCTGACGATTGGACTTCGATTCAGAAAATAGATTTAAAATTGAATAAGTCTTTGTTGCTCACACTCGAAGAAATAAACAATGCATTGGAAACTGAAATGAAATCGGTTCCTTACCCTGATTGGAAAAACGGATCTTCATTTTATTTCAATTTCAAAAATAATTATTACCTATTTAATTTAAACGAAAAGTCGGGAAGGCTAATCAGTACTTTGCCAGAAGATGCAGAAAACATTGATATTCATAAAGTAAGTGGCCGAATTGCATATACCCGGGGTAAAAACTTGTTCATGTCCGACAATTTAAAGCATGTTAAAATTTCTAAAATTGATGAACAAACTGAGGTAGTTTGCGGACAATCAATAGCAAGGTCTGAGTTTGGTATTACAAAGGGTACTTTTTGGTCGCCAAGCGCTAATTTACTTGCTTTTTACCAAAAAAATGAGAGCGAAGTCGCCAATTATCCACTACTGGATATAAATGTAACGCCGGGACAGTTGAACAGTATTAAATACCCCATGGCGGGCCAGAAAAGTGAATCGGCGCAGGTCGGCATTTTTAATCCCAAAAAGGGTAGGACCGTTTACCTTAAAACAGAAGGCGAAAAGGATCAGTACTTGACAAATCTAGCCTGGGATCCAAGTGAGAAATTTGTATATGTTGTGGTTGTAAACCGAAATCAAAACCATATCCGTTTCAACAAATATAGTGCTGAAGACGGGAGTTTTGTCAAGACCTTATTTGAAGAGAAACACCCGAAATATGTAGAACCTGAGCATCCGGCTTGGTTTTTACCCAATAATCCCGAGCAATTCATTTGGATGAGTGAGAGAGACGGATTTATGCACCTTTATATGTATCGTAATGATGGAACACTTTTATTGCAACTAAGCAGCGGCAATTGGGTAGTGGAGTCAATTCTCGGTATGGATGCAAGCGGCGAAAATGTAATTGTAAGTGGAACTGATAGTAGCGGATTGGATTTGCATGCATACAGTATAAATCTTAAGACAGCAGCGCTTAAAAATCTGACTGTAAAACCCGGTTATCACAATCTTTCGCTGCACCCAGATGGTTCATTACTGATTGATAATTATTCAAATCTTAGTACACCCAGGGTCATTAGAATAATAGATACTAAAAGCGGTGAAGAAAAATCCGAATTGCTTCGATCTGATAACCCGCTAAAAGAGTATAAAATTGGAAATGTAGAACTACATCAACTGAAGGCTGATAATGGAACAACCCTGCATGCGAGACTCATTAAACCATCCGATTTTGACGCAAGTAAAAAATATCCTGTGTTGGTCTACGTTTACGGAGGACCTCATGCTCAGATGATTACAAATTCATGGCTTGCAGCATCTCAGTTGTGGATGCAGTACCAGGCAGAAAAAGGATATCTGGTTTTTACGCTCGACAATAGAGGCTCAAAATCGCGTGGTTTTGAATTTGAAAATGTGATTCACCGCCAATTGGGCACTGTAGAAATGCAAGATCAACTAAAAGGTGTCGAATGGCTTAAATCGCAGACTTTTGTCGATAGCAGCAAAATGGCTATTCACGGTTGGAGTTTTGGGGGCTTTATGACAATTTCGATGATGCTCAGAAATCCTGGTATTTTCAGAGCAGCAGTAGCAGGGGGCCCTGTAACCGATTGGAAATATTATGAGGCAATGTACGGAGAAAGATATATGGACAGACCCGATGAAAATCCGAAGGGTTATAACAATTCAAGACTTGCCAATTATGTAAAAAATCTTCAGGGCGATCTGATGATTATACACGGAACTTCGGATGATGTTGTATTGGAACAGCATAGTTTGAGTTTGGTAAAAGCCTTTGTAGAAAATGGTATTTTGGTGGATTATTTTCCATATCCCATGCACAAACATAATGTTTTGGGAAAAGACAGGGTTCATCTGATGCGAAAAATTCTAACGTATATTGACGATAAATTAAAATGATTAAAATCATTTTTTGGTGTCTTTGCATTATTTCTTAGATATTTAGTGTTTTAATTCTTGTCTAACTGTTGATTATCATTGCCTTATATTTTTTTAATGATTATTATAAAAATGTCTAAAAGGACATGTTTTGTA
>CAMDAB010000059.1 GCA_945888475.1 Saprospira grandis DSM 2844
AAGAAATGCAGGACGATCTTGCTCAAGTCGAAGCAGAGGCAGCAACAGAGGAATTGGAAATCAGTAAAACGGAAAAGAAACTTAACGATGAGAATGAAAAGAAACTCTATGAAGTTGCTATGCAATCAAAAGACAAAGAGCTTCTTGAAATTTATAAGAAAGAAATTGGTTCATCAAGTATCAATGGAAAAAACATTGCAAATGAAATTGACAAAACAAATAACCCTAACGATTTCTTATTAAAGGCTATTTTGAGTGATGATAAAGCAGAATTGGATTATTTGCTTAAACTGGGGGCAAATATCAAATGGACTAATTCAAAAGGTGAATCTTTGCTGCACATTGCTATTAGTGAAAGTAAAATAAATATATTTATACACCTGATTGATTTAAAAGCGGATATTGAAAAAGTTGATTCAAAAGGCAATACTCCATTGATTAAAGCAATTATTGAAAATAAACTTACGCATGTAAATATACTATTGGATAAAGGAGCAAATCCCTTGAATCCAAATCCGATTACTTTTCAACCCCCTTTTTATTATTCACTAATAAACAGTTATACTAAAAGTGCTGAAGCCTTAATTAAGAAAGGGGTAAGCCCCAATGATTTAATAATTTTAAATAATGAAAAGTATACCCCTTTGTATTTAGCTGTTCATAAAACGCAATCAATTCTTTTTGCGGGATTCTTAATCAGTAATGGGGTTGGAATAAATGATGTAAGTGACAATAAATTGACAGCGCTCATAGCAGCAGTAAATAATAAAAGTACAAACTTTGTAAACTACCTGCTTAATAGAGGAGCAGACATTAATGCACTAAGTAGAGATAATAGAACAGCCCTGCACTGGGCAGTTCAGAATCAGGATGTTGAAATGGTAATATATTTAATTCAAAGAGGCGGAGCAAATAAAGATGTGAGAGACAACATGGGCAACACACCATTGTTATTGTCGAAAGAGCTTAATAATAAGGTTTTACAAAAGGAAATAAAAACCAATAAATCACTTGTCAATCTTTTAAGTGATTACAATAACCATGAAAAACAATATTTGATAGGGTTAGAAAAACTGGAAATTTTGAAGGTGATTCATGAATTAAAAAAAGAAAGAACAAAAAAAAGAATATTAGTTTCAGGCATATTAGTGCTTACAGGGGCTTCAGTCGCAGGAATAATAATAGCTAAACCTGAAGTAGCTCTTTTGGCAATATTGCCCGGAGCAGTAGGTTTGGGGGCAGCTGGTGGCCTAGGTTTTGATAGGGGAAAGGAGCTTAGAATTGAAAAACGAAAAATAAAAGTATTAAATGCTAAATTATCGGCATTGGGTTTTAAATAATTGATGTGTATAGCTATAAAACCAGGATTAACGAAGGAATTATTGAGTGGATAGAATATGAACAAAAATTTGCTAAATTGATCTAACCCAAATTACTAATGAAAAAAACCATCTTACTTATCTCATGTACACTTTTTTGCCTAAATATTTTTGCCCAGGAAACAAAGCCCTGCTTGTTTATAGGCAGATATGATATTGAAAAAAAAGGTATATGCAGTAATAGAACTTACATTAAAGAAGCTGTTTATGATAAGCCGGAATATGAAGCTAAAAGATTAAAATTTCGTGAAGAGCACAAAGATGCTAATCCCTCCACAAGTTTTGTGTCTGATAAGCAATGTGTAGTTGTGTATGAATATCAAATGAAAATTTCGGGTTTTAAATGCACCCCTACTGTTCACAGAATAGAAATAGGTACAAGTGTTGAAGCATGTGCTGAAATTGTAGACGTTTATTATGCCAAATATCCCAAAGAGTTTAACACTAAACCCACTTCTGTCTTTACTTGGCAAGGCGTTGGAAAATCACAGAAGGAGGTGTTAAAAGAAGATTTCGGTGGAGTTTCAGGTACATTTTCTTTAGTTGACAAATCCGGTGGAGAATCATTTATGGTAGCTCAATTAAAAAACAACACAACGGATAAATTAGCCACAGTGATAGTGCAACTGGCAGATGGAAAAATGGAGGTTGAATATCTAGAGCCGGGAGTGGCAATTACAAAAAAATATGATGCCAAGAAACTGGAAATTCAGGTGCTTTATCAGGATAGCAAAGAGTCTAAGCCTAACAATATAACTAATTTCGTAAAGGATAAGGTAAGAAAACAACTAATAAATGAAAATGGCAAGCTAAAATCAACTAACATGGGTGCAATTGGTGTAAGAGGTTAAAAAACAATAGAACCCCAAAATTTAAACCTAAAAAAAACACTTAGGAAAATTCAAGTCGTATAAATATCCCAGCATATAACCCCGATGCCCGATTTACTATTAGGAGGACAGGAAGAATATTGGTTCTATGCAGAGAATAATATTTCACAGGAATATTAATTGACAGAGAAGGAACTGCCCTAAACTATGTGCAGAGAATCATAAAAAAATAAATTATTCATTGGAAAAAGATAATACATCACTTCGTCCCAAGCATCGGCCATTTCGCACTTGGGAAAAAGGCAATCAAAACGAAATTGATATTGTTGCAGTAAACAGCCTACATAAAGTTGTTGATTTTTATGAAATCAAAAAACGAAAATCAGCTATTAGAATCAGTCATTTAGAAAAAAAAGCCGAAAAAATAATGCAAAAACTCGAAGGCTTTACTTTTGGGTTTTATGGATTGAGTATGGAGGATATGTAACAGTTCTGCAATCAGATCTTCGCAATCGCCAATTCCGATTTTTTAAACTGAGTGGAGATCAGATTTTTTGAAATAAGTTCTGATATTTCTTTTGATAAGGTATTGATAATACGTAGTTTGGCAAAGGGGCGGTAATAAACCATCGATACTTCCCTGACAGGTATTGGCGCCTTGAAATTTCTAACTTTTTTCTTTTTCTCCTCAGAAAGTGACTGATAATAAAGTTCAGGAATGAGTGTCAATCCACTGAATTCATCGACCATTGACAGCAGGGTTTCGAAGGAGCCCGCCTCGAATTTTAAGTTTTTGGGCAGTTTTTCTTTCTTTTTTAAATGACAGAGGTTTATAAACTGATCGCGCAGACAGTGCCCCTCTTCCAATAGCCAGATCTTATTTTCCCTAATTTCTTCAGGCATAAGGAATTGTTTGTCTTCATCAAAATTGCCATAAACCAATAGGGCCTCATAGTAAAGAATATTTTCCTCAATCTCATCAATATTGAGTGGCGTTGCCAAAATGCCCGCATCTATGTGCCCATCTCTCAGTTGCTTGATGATATTTTGAGTAGTAATTTCCTGAATTTCAATTTCGAGATCGGGATGTTTATCCAAAATAAGGCGCGTGATTTTGGGTAGGAGTGTGCCCGCAATGGTAGGAATGATGCCAATTTTAAGTTTGCCGGCTATTTTTCCTTGAATTGCATTGGCTTTATCTCTGAGCAATTGAGCATGTAATAATACTTTTTTGGCCTCTTGCAAAATGATTAAACCACTGTCGGTTGCTGTAATCGGGCTAGCTTTTCGGTCGAAAATGGTCAGTTCCAATTCTTCCTCCAGTTTTTTTACCATTGCACTCAAGGTGGCCTGAGTCACATTGCAATGCTCGGCTGCTCGACTGAAGTTTTTGAACTGTTCAACGGCCAGTATATATTCCAATTGCTGAAGATTCATGATTTTTTGATTTAAACCTAAAAATACCGAAATGTTGTAAATTATACAAAGTTCCCACATTAAACTTAGGATAAAATAAAAAGCCTCCCGGAAAGGGAGGCCCAAAAATCAAAACTATGAAAATTATATCAGGTTATTTTACTTCTTCAAAGTCAACATCAGTAACCTGTGTGTCGTCATCTTTCGGAGCTTGCGCTGTGTTCTCTTGTTCCGCATTAGGATTCATATTCTGTGTAGCTGATGCCCATGCAGTATTGATTGCTTCAAGCGCCTTATTGATAGCATCGACATCCTTTTTAGCGTGCGCTTCTTTTAATTCAGTCAAGGAAGTTTCAATTGTAACTTTAGCATCTGCAGATATTTTATCTCCGTATTCGCTCAATTGCTTCTCGGTCTGATAGATGACTGAATCGGCCTCATTAACTTTATCAACAAAATCTCTGGCTTTTTTGTCAGCATCGGCATTCTCTTCGGCTTCGCGTTTCATGCGTTCAACCTCATCTTTTGAAAGACCGGTAGATGCCTCAATTCTGATACTCTGTTTTTTACCTGTGGTGTTTTCCTTGGCAGAAACACTGAGGATGCCATTTGCATCAATATCGAAAGTCACTTCGATCTGCGCCTCGCCCTTGCGCATAGATGGGATTCCATCGAGTACAAAGCGGCCGATTGTACGGTTCTGAGTGGCCATTGGTCGTTCGCCCTGCAGGATATGAATTTCAACCGATGGTTGATTGTCCTGAGCTGTGGAGAAAATCTGTGATGCCTTTTTTGGAATCGTTGTGTTCGACTCGATGAGCTTGGTGAATACACCACCCAAAGTTTCGATGCCCAATGATAGTGGCGTTACATCTAACAGAAGAACGTCTTTAACTTCACCGGTGAGTACACCGCCCTGAATTGCAGCGCCTACAGCTACTACCTCATCGGGATTTACACTTCTGTTGGGTTTCTTTTTGAAGAAATCTTCAACAGCTTGCTGAATTCTTGGAATACGGGTTGAACCACCTACAAGAATTACTTCATCGATTTCGTTGACTGACAGACCCGCCTGCTCCATTGCTTTACGGCAAGGCTCAAGTGTACGACGTACCAATTCATCGGTCAATTGTTCGAATTTTGCACGAGACAACTCGCGAACCAAGTGTTTTGCTCCACCAGAGGCACTGAATGCCAAATATGGAAGGTTGATATCGGTTTTTGTTCCGCTGGATAGTTCAATTTTAGCTTTTTCTGCGGCTTCTTTCAAGCGCTGTAAAGCCTCTGAATTGCCAGTGAGGTCGATGCCATCCTGCTCTTTGAATTCTTGAATTAACCAGTCGATGATAGCGCGGTCAAAATCGTCACCACCTAAGTGGGTGTCGCCATTTGTAGCTTTTACTTCAAATACACCGCCACCCAATTCCAAAATTGAAATGTCGAATGTTCCACCACCCAAGTCATAAACAGCAATAGTAGAATCGGTTCCTTTTTTGTCCATGCCGTAGGCAAGTGCAGCTGCGGTCGGTTCGTTGATGATACGTCTCACAGTCAAACCAGCTATTTCGCCGGCTTCTTTTGTTGCCTGACGTTGAGAGTCATTAAAATAGGCAGGTACAGTGATAACAGCCTCTGTAACTTCCTGGCCCAGATAATCTTCGGCAATTTTCTTCATTTTTTGAAGAATCATAGCTGAAAGTTCCTGTGCTGTGTATTCTTTATCGTCAATCCTTACACGAACGGTATCGTTTGAGCCCTGAGTTACCTGATAAGGTACATTTTTGGCTTCTCCCGAACTTTCGCTGTAACGTCTTCCCATGAAACGTTTGATCGACATAATGGTGCGCATTGGATTGGTAATTGCCTGACGTTTGGCAGAATCACCAACTTTACGTTCTCCATTATCCAAAAAACCAATCACAGAAGGAGTGGTTCTTTTTCCTTCATCATTTGTGATGACAACCGGCTCGTTGCCTTCCATTACCGATACGCAAGAGTTGGTTGTTCCTAAGTCGATACCAATTATTTTTCCCATAATTCTAGTATTGTTTAGTAAATGTGCTTATTAATAATTTTAATGTTCTTTTCAAAATTCAAGTTCTAATTATCAATAGCTGTACCATCCGGTAAAAAGAATAAAAATTTACCAAATTGTCATAGTTGTTTAAAATCTTTCTGTCAAAATGACAAAATTGTCAGTTTTGAATGAATTTTTGTCAGATAGTCAAAGCAAAATCCCCATTGAAGCTAGTTCAATGGGGATTTTTAAAAAACTTGTATTCCTATTAGTTGCAACCGAAGCTTCTAAATCCTAAATTTCTGGTAATCTCGCCTTCGTTCAAATATTCAAAGGTTTCAGATTCGATGTTGTAATTTCTTCGGGTGATGAAAAATTTGTAAGAAAATAGTCCCAATCCCTCTTCTATGTTGCTGAATGGATCGGCAGGAAATAAGCCTCCTATGAGATTTTGATTGGCATTTCTTGCTCTGATGTATTCAGCAAGTTCAGGTCCTGCCGCATCTATTCTGGCATCTATTTTTATGGCGCAACGGCGTAAGTTGGAACCAGTATTAACCACATCGCTCAGATTTGAAGCAAGGAAATTATAGAAATTTTCACCATTGAGTTCCTGCGCAACAGAACCTCCATCAGCTTTGGTAAATGAATAAAATCGCTCTTCATTGTCGAATGGATTCGTAAGGCGTGTTTCGCCCTGAGCCTGACTGTTACGTACTGCTTTCCAGGATACTGTTTTTTCAACCCTTGTACCTGGTAATTCAGGTTCTCCGGTCTGGTTAAGGTCAACTTGAAATTCGTAATATCTCAATGAAATTGTCAAATCATAAATAGCCGCATTGGCAGGTTGCGACCAATTGAAAGTAACTTTATCGAATACATTTTCATTGGTTCCGGGATCGATATGCGACCAACGAATTGGACGTGATTGGGCAGGGAGTGTAAAGCGGAAAAGCGAATGTGTATTATCGGTTGCATTGTATTCACCCATGGCAATACCCTTGCAGTACTGGGTGAAAACTTTTCCACTGTATTTGTTTTTGATCACCATCTTATAAAAACGATCTACGCTGCCTCCAATTGGTCTTTCGCGCATGACGTAAACATAGTTAGGATTTTGGGCAAAAATGCCGCTATCTCTAACCATTCCAATTAAATTTGCATCGATTCTTTCAAGAGTATCCAAAATTCGGTACGCAGATGTTCCGGTACGTTCGTAAACTATAACTTCGAGCTGATCGGCAGCATAGTAAATTGAATCAGGATTCTGTGCAATTTGAAATGCATCTGTGTCGGGATCTAAAAAGGCCTTTTCAATTCTGAAATAATTATCCCCATTTTCTGGCGTAGGTGAAAATACTGCATATACAACAGGAATTTCTTTCCATTCTCCGATTACATCAACCTTATTGCTGCAGGAAGAGATGATACAAATTGCAGAGAGCGCAGAAACTGTAAATTTCAATGATTTTATCAAATTCATGTGAATTGATTATATTTAATGTTAAGAAGGCAAAATTATTAAAAAATTTAATCATTACCAAAAATAAGCAACAACTATAAAATATAATTGTTTGTCAGTCTCTCATAAATTCAGATATTTGCAGTTGATTTTGCAAATGCAGCCAAAAAAGTGCATTATTTCTAAGTTAAATCTAAACAGAACTCAATAAAGATCATGTCTGTACAACAACCTGTCAAAAAAGTAACAACGCATGTGCTGCATGCCATGAAACAGCGCGGTGAAAAAATTTCAATGCTAACTGCTTACGACTATTCAATGGCTAGAATCCTCGATGCAGCCGGAATAGATATACTCTTGGTGGGCGATTCAGCATCGAATGTAATGGCCGGACATGAAACTACGCTCCCCATTACGCTCGATCAGATGATTTATCATGCACAATCGGTTGTACGTGCTGTGCGGCGTTCTTTTGTAGTGGTTGACCTTCCTTTCGGTTCCTATCAAGGGAATTCGAAAATGGCTTTGGAATCTACAATTCGTATCATGAAAGAAACGGGTGGTCACGCTGTGAAAATGGAAGGAGGAAAGGAAATTACCGATTCAATTATACGTGTGCTGTCGGCTGGTGTACCTGTGATGGGGCATTTGGGACTTACGCCACAGTCAATTTATAAGTTCGGTACTTATTCAGTTCGTGCCAAAGAGGAGGCTGAAGCTCAAAAACTGCTCGAAGATGCCAAACATCTGGAAAGTCTCGGTTGTTTTGCACTCGTGCTTGAAAAAATACCTGCCGATCTTGCCAAAAAAGTAAAAGAAAGTCTTTCAATTCCAGTAATAGGCATAGGCGCAGGTCCGCATGTAGATGGACAGGTACTTGTATCGCACGATATGCTTGGTATCACCAAAGATTTTCATCCGCGTTTTTTACGCCGTTATCTCAATCTTTACGATTTGATGAAAGAAGCAACTGAGAAGTATATTGACGATGTCAAAACCGGAGATTTTCCCAATGAAAATGAGCAGTATTAAAATTTTTGCATTAGGAAACTATCTAAAAACCTTTCACTATGTCTGAACAGCTTTCTGAAAACTCAGCTGAAGAAACTGAAATTGTTCAGGAATCAAAGTTTGATAAAAAACAGAAAAAGTCATTTCTTTTTAAAATTGTCTTAATCGGTTTTTCTTTAATGTTAGTAATAGGTGTAATTGTTGCAGCCTATTATTATAACCTTATTTACGGGAATCAATTGCCTGGCAGAGATAAGGAAGTTGTAGTACAAATTAAATCCGGATCAAATCTTGAACAGATAACAGATTTACTTGTCCAAAATGGAATAGTCAAAGACAAAACCACCTTCAAATGGGTTTGTTCCTTCATGAAATACAAAGGAAAATCGGGGCAATACCGCATTCCAAAAAAAGTAAGCAGTTACCATGAATTAGTGGTCATTTTAAGAGCAAAACAAGAACCCGTAAAACTGACTTTTAACAATTTTAGATTGCTTCCTCAGTTGGCTGCTCATATCAGCTGCTACATCGAGGCGGATTCGCTCACGCTCATTGCAGCTATGACTGCTACCGATTTTCTGGATGCCAATGGACTAAAGCCTGAATGCGCTATGACCTTGTATATTCCCAATAGCTATCAAATGTTTTGGGATACAGATGCAAATTCCTTTGTCAAAAAAATGCAGGCAGAACACAAGAAATTTTGGAATGAAAAAAGACTGGAAAGGGCCAATAAATTAAATCTAAGTCCCACCGAGGTTTACACACTTGCCTCTATTGTAGATGCCGAAACAACTCATGTTCCTGAAAAACGTAGAGTAGCCGGTGTTTATTTGAACCGCCTGAAAACCAAGGGTTGGAAACTTGAAGCCGATCCTACAGTTGTTTTTGCCGGAGGAGATTTTACAGTACGTAGGGTTACAAATGATATGCTCAAAATAAATTCGCCTTATAATACTTATCTGAATGCCGGTTTGCCTCCGGGGCCGATTCGTATGGCTTCTGTTTCTGCTATCGATGCTGTGTTGGATGCAGAGGAGCATGATTATTGGTTTTTTTGTGCTAAAGTGCCTGTGGATGGCGAACCAGCTCAACATGCCTTCGCTCGTAACGGTGCCGAACATGCTGCAAATGCGAGGGTTTATCGTCAGTGGTTGAATAGTAGGAAGATTTATAAGTAGGAACGGAAGTTAGAAGTCGGAAATTAGAAATCAGAAGTTGTATCAAGTATCATCCCGATAGCTATCGGGACAAGTATCAGGAAACGAAGTTCCGCGAAGCGCATCAAGTATCAAGTATCAGGTATCAGGTATCAAGTATCAAGTATCAAGACATTTTTAGACTACAGACTCTGAGACACTAGACTATCAGACACTTGCTACAACGAACAACGAATAACTACTTAGACTTCAGAAAGTCAGACTTTAGACGCTAGAAAATTACCAGCATACCAATTACCAGCATACCAATTACCAGCATACCAATTACCAGCATACCAATTACCAGCATACCAACTACCAGCATACCAATTACCAGCATACCAATTACCAGCATACCAATTACCAGCATACCAATTACCAGCATACCAATTACCAGCACACCAACTACCAGCATACCAATTACCAGCACACCAACTACCAGCATACCAATTACCAGCATACCAATTACCAGCACACCAACTACCAGCATACCAACTACCAGCATACCAACTACCAGCATACCAAATACCAATTAACCAGCTGTCAAGCAAAAGACTCATATTTCACCCTTTCACCCTTTCATCTTCATGAACATCATAATAATCGGTGGCGGCGCAGCCGGATTTTTTGCTGCAATCAGATTGGCAGAGAGATATCCAAAAGCATCTGTAATGATCCTGGAGCGGGGCAAAGAGGTCTTGCAAAAAGTCAGAATTTCGGGTGGTGGGCGATGCAATGTAACCCATGCCTGTTGGCTGCCAAAGGAACTTGTTAAGTTTTACCCCCGTGGAACTAAAGCCTTGCTTGGGCCATTTCATAAATTTGCCTGTGGCGATACCATGGATTGGTTCGAAAAAAGAGGCGTTCAGTTGAAAGTTGAAGATGATGGCCGCGTTTTTCCCGTTTCTGATAATTCAGAGTCTATCGCTCTTTGTTTGCTCGATTCGGCCAGAATTGCCGGAGTGAAGATTCTGACACAAAAAAGAGTTGATCAGATTACAAAATTGGAAAATGGCAGTTTTGAAATCAGAGCCGGTGAAACTTTTCACTGTGATGCATTGGTAATTGCAGCTGGCAGCAGTCCGGCTATTTGGGCTCTGCTCGAAAATTTAGGACATAAAATTATAGAGCCTGTTCCATCATTGTTTACATTTAACATCAAGGACATTCGAATAGCAGAACTGGCCGGACTTTCAGTGCCAAACGCAGTGGTGGAAGTTATTGGACAAAAAAATCTCAAAACCGAAGGCCCACTGCTGATAACGCATTGGGGGATGAGCGGCCCTGGTATTTTGAAACTCTCATCATGGGGCGCTCGTTGGATGCATGAAGTGGACTATGCTTTTAAGATCAGAATCAACTGGCTGTCTCGAAATCCCGAACATATCAAAGAAGAACTGCAGGAAATCAAAATTGACTGGGCAAAAAAACAGGTCAGTACAAACCCTACTTTCGATATTCCATCGCGACTTTGGCAACGATTCTGCGAAGCTGCCAACATAGGTCCCACAGAAATTTGGGCCAATCTGAATAAAAATCAAATGAATGCATTTTTGCAACAGCTCTGTTTTTCGGAATGGCAGGTGAAGGGCAAAAGTACTTTCAAGGAGGAATTTGTAAGTGCAGGCGGAGTGGATTTGGACGAGGTGAATTTTACCCGTTTCGAGTCTAAGATTGTCCCTGGTCTGTATCTTGCAGGTGAGATTTTGGATATTGATGCACTTACAGGTGGTTTTAATTTTCAGGCTGCCTGGACAGGGGGCTGGATTATTGGGGAATCGGTTTAGATTTTATTTTTGCTGATAAAAAAACAGTTTTTCAGTTTCTGCAATTGGCTGTATTTTATAAATTCTCCCTATATTTAGCGCAAATTTGAACACCCACAACAAACAGCGTACTTATGCATTATCACAGTCTGGGACAAATACCCCATAAACGTCATACTCAGTTCAGAAAACCCGATGGCAGCCTTTATGCCGAGGAGCTTTTTTCTACCGAAGGGTTTTCCGATGTTTATTCGCTCCTTTATCATCTCAATCCGCCTACAATGATTCGTCAGTATGGCGAACCTTTTTCGGTAGCACCTAAGATGATTACTGACAATCAGTTGAAACCTCGTTGTCTGAAAGGTTTTCAAATTGCACCCGAGGACGATTATTTGAAAAGCAGAAAGCCCGTTTTGGTAAATCACGACTGTAAAATAATTTTGGCGGCACCCAGAAAGTCGATGACCGATTATTTTTTCAAAAATGCCGATTCTGATGAAATGATTTTCATTCACGAAGGATCTGGTGTGTTGAAAACCATGTATGGAAATATCAAATTCGGTTACGGCGATTACCTTGTAGTTCCAAGAGGTACGACCTATCAGCTGCATTTCGATACCGAGCAAAATCGCCTCTTGATTCTCGAATCCTACGCCCCCATACGCACGCCCAAGCGCTATAGAAATCACCATGGGCAGTTGCTCGAGCATTCGCCCTATTGCGAGCGCGATATCCGTAAGCCCGAGCATTTGGAAACGCATAACGAACAGGGAAATTTTCTGTTTTACATTAAGAAGCAGGATATTATGTATCCATACACCTACCTCAATCATCCATTCGATGTAATTGGCTGGGATGGCTACTGCTATCCCTTTGCCTTTTCTATTCACGATTTTGAGCCAATAACCGGTCGCATTCACATGCCGCCCCCCATTCACCAAACCTTTGAAACATCGGCCTTGGTGGTATGCTCCTTTGTGCCGCGTTTGTACGATTATCATCCGCTTTCCATTCCTGCGCCATATCACCACAGCAACATTGACAGCGACGAGGTTTTATACTATGTCGATGGTGAATTCATGAGTCGTGCCCATGTCGAAAAAGGTATGATTACGCAACATCCGGCAGGTATTCCGCACGGACCGCAGCCTGGTACTGTTGAAAAATCAATCGGAGCCAAAGAAACACCAGAACTTGCCGTAATGATTGATACGTTCCGTCCGCTCTTCATGACGGAGCACACTGCAGCGATTGAAATGCCAGATTATTATTTGAGCTGGTTACCTAAATAGAGATTAACAGATATTAGAAGGCAGATTATCAGCTAAATATTTTAATAAAAGCGGAGGAGTTTTCTTCCGCTTTTGTTTTTTACATTTTTTTTGGCCCCATAGGGGTCATCTGTTCTTAGCCGAAAGGCTAAGATGTAAAACAGTCCCGTAGGGATGACCTCTTCTATTTCTGGAATTGGAAATAAATCGTTCAAACGGTAATTTGTTCAGGTCACCACTACGTGGCTCAAAACCCGTTCTTGCCTGTGACTAAGAACAGGCCGCTCCGCTGGAGCTGTTATTAGTCCAGGGTTAAAACCCAGGACTCGTCTGCGGACTAAAATCCAAGGTTACCCCGATAGCTTTCGAGGGCCAACGGATTTTTTCAAAAGGCTTCAGCCTCAGAAAAAAAACAACAGCAAATTAGACCGATTTCCAATAGCTATCGGAATAGCTTCGGGTATAATAATCAAATATTCAATTTAGGTCACCACGCTGTGGCTCTAATCCTTATTATTGCCTTTCGGCTAAGAACAGGCCGCTCCGATGGAGCACAATTGTCAAACTGTTATGCGGCAAAGAATAATTAAGAGTCTGTATTTTTCTTCGTTTTTTGTAAAATAAAGCAATTTATGCTTTACAAAATAGCAAAACAATCTTAAATTTGCTATATAAAACATCAAAATGGAAAAATTATTAGAAAAATCAGCCCGGAAAATAAATGCAGTATCCTTGGCCTTTAAACGATATTTGTACCATGAAATCAATAAGTCCAACCGACTGATAGCTATAAAGGGAGCTAGGGGGACTGGAAAAACAACATTATTGCTTCAATTGGCAAAAGAATACAATATTGATGAGGTACTTTATATCGCTTTAGATGATTTGTTTTTTTCTGAAAATACGCTGTACAGTCTCGCTGAAAAGTTTGTCAAAATTGGTGGAATCATTATGTTAATTGATGAAGTGCACAAGTACCCAAATTGGTCTCGTGAACTAAAATTAATTTATGACGATTTTCCTGCTTTAAAAGTCATTTTTACATCTTCATCTATACTGGATATTCAGAGAGGTGAGTCCGATTTAAGCAGAAGAGCAGTAACTTACAAGCTGGCAGAACTGTCATTCAGAGAATATTTGTTATTGTATGAAAAAATTGAACTGCCCATTTTTACGCTTCAGGATATTTTAAAAAACCATAAATCTATCAGCTTAGATTTATTGCAACAATTCACACCCTTTAAATATTTTTCCAAATATTTAAAGATTGGTAATTATCCCTTTTATGAGGGCAATGCGGAGGAGTATTTTCAAAAACTTAGAAATACGGTCAATCTTATTTTAGAAGTGGACCTTCAGACTACTGAAAATCTGGATTTCAACAGCATTGCAAAATTGAAACGATTGCTTTATGTAATTTCATCAAATGTACCTTTTACACCAAATATCCAAAAGATTAGCGACAATATTGATTTGAATCGAAATGCACTTGTTCGCGCGCTGCAATTATTAAATAGTGCAGAATTAATCAGAATGATTTACAAACAAAGCAGAAGTATTAGTATATTAAATAAGCCGGATAAAATTTGGATGAATAATACCAATTTGATGTTTGCCATTAGTGGCGAACAAGTCGATACAGGCACAATCAGAGAAACTTTTTTTATGCAGAATTTAGGGCATCATCATACTTTGTCCTTACCTGAAAAAGCCGATGTTTTGGTCGATAATACCTATTTATTCGAGATTGGCGGTAAAAACAAATCGAAAAAACAAATAGAAGCCTTAGAAAATGCCTTTGTTGTAAAGGATGATATAGAAATAGGCTTTCAAAACAGCATTCCACTTTGGCTTTTCGGTTTTCTCTTTTGATCTTTGTTTCAATTCAGGTCACCACGCTGTAGCTCAAATCTCGTTCTTGCCTGCGGCTAAGAACAGGCCGCTCCGCTGGAGCAGATATAGCCTCGGGTTAAAATCTGACGAATTATCGTCAATCCGTAAATATCTGTCTTAACGCAGTTAATCTGTATGAAATCAGTATTGACGCAATGGCTAAAAATCTGCGTGCATCTGTCCGATTTGTGTTGGACAAAGTCGAGATCTGTGTTTCAATTTAGGTCACCACTACGTGGCTCAAATCCTGTTAGCGCCTGTCGGCTAAGAACAGGCCGCTCCGCTGGAGCTGAAACAGTCCTGGGTTGAAACCCAGGTATCCAAAGGTAATGAAAAATCTGAGGCTACCCCGAAAGCTTTCGGGGCCATCAGATTTTTGCGCAAGAAGGTTCTAAGCTTCTGAAAGCACAACAGCAGAGGTGCCCGATTTCCTCCCGAAAGCTTTCGAGGAAGCTATCGGAATAGCTTCGGGTATAATAATCAAATATTCAATTTAGGTCACTACGCTGTAGCTCAAAACCTGTTCACGCCTGCGGCTAAGAACAGGCCGCTCCGATGGAGCTGTAAATAGTCTCGGGTTAAAGCCCATTTATCCTTCGCTGACTAATATCAAGAAGAAATTTTCAAATTTTCAATCCGATAGCTATCGGATCACCGAATTCTCAAATTCTCAAATTAAATCTTTCCTCTTTCCTCTTTCAATCTTTTCTCTTACTCAAAACCCTCTCCGGATAATCCGAAATAATCCCATCAACACCCATTTTTAGGATTTTTTCAATATCGGCTGCTTCATTTACTGTCCATGGTATAAGTTTGATGTCTTGTTTTTTGACCCATTCGAGCAGATTTGCATCGATGAGTTTGAAATAGGGACTGTAGATTTGTGGCTTAAAACCTAGTTTGTCGAGATTTTCCTGCGGACTAAGATTGTTTTCGACCAGCATGGCCAGGGGGATTTCGGGAGCAAGTTTGTGGCAGATGCGCAAGGTTTCCCAATCGAAGGACTGAAGATTGCAGTGCTGTTCAATTTGTTTTTCTCTGATAACTTTCAATACCAATTCGCAAAATTCGCTTACAGGAGGACAATAAAGACCGTCATATTCTGCTTCCCGCTTAATTTCTATATTGAAATGGGGGAGCGGCTTATTGTTGTTTTTGCAATATGATTTTACCGAATCAATCATTTCGGAAAGTGAAGGCTTGTAAACCCGCATCAGTTGCTGATTTGGGAAACGGGGATGAGGCAAGGAGCCGCAGTCATAACTTTTCAATGCTTCAAAGCTCATCCCATAAATATTGAATTCCTTTTCCTTCGATGCTTCAATTCTTTTGCCATCGGGGTCGCTGCAAAATTCATGCGAGAGCCAGGGCTCGTGTGAGATAACCACAACTTTGTCTTTTGTAACTGCCAAATCCAGTTCAAGCGTTGTCACACCCAGTTCTAGTGCTTTTATAAAAGCAGGAATGGAGTTTTCGGGCAGGAGGCCACGGCAGCCTCGGTGCCCCTGAATATCGATATTTGTAAACATTTTAGCGTTTGTTGATTTTTGGACTGTGCAGCTACTGAGCAAGATTAGCATGCATAAGACAAAATTAATAGTTCGCATTGCAATTTGTATTTTTAAATATGCCTTTTTGTTGGTATCTTGCGAAAGTTAAGCATTAAAACTATTTAGATTAAAAATTAAGGATTATTAAATCATGAAATCTATTTTCATAACGTGCAGTATTTTTTTTGCCTCCCTTTGTTTGGCGCAGACCGATGCTACCACCACACTAAGCACCATTCTTTTGGACAGAGAAATACAGCTGAATCAGAAAAATAAAAAAACACATTCCAACTTTGTTAATATAAGTATTCCGGAAGATTTTTGGAATCAGTTTGAACGGATTGATGCTGTTTTTATATCTGCCTGGACAGGCACAGGTGCAGCGGGAAAAGCACAGTTCGAAAAAGATATCAAGAAAATGGACCCTAATTTTGATGCCAGTCCGCTACTATATTTTGCTGAAAAGGCCCCAGGTTTTTTTACCTTTCCACAAAAACAAAGTGGCTTTGGCACTGAGCTAGCCATCTTTGAAGGAGCTGCTGACACTGTCTGTTTGAAACGTTATAACAAGTCAAAAATAGCACCCAAGGGAATATTTCCATGTATAATCGAGCGTTTCGTAACAACAACTCCGGTTAACTTTTTTTACCGCTATGCGCTGCCAAAGAAATATTATGCAACAGCTAAAAGCCCATCGCTGAGCCTTTTGCTGCGCAGCAGTTCCAAAAAAGATACGGTTCTGCTCGACACAAAAATTGCCATAACAGTTATGGGCAAAAGACAGGAGGCAGTGGCCGCATTATCGATGTCTGATTTTCTGAAAGATGCCGTGTTGAATGGACTCAAGGCGGAGGGATTCCCTTTGAATCATGCCCGCTGGATAGCTGAAAATCCAAAGGTATTCTTTGTTACAAAATGTCAAATCTGTTCTCCTGTACAAGCAGCTTTCGAAGCATATATTAAAAATTATCAGGAAACTAAAAGTATAGTGAGTCAAGAAATACTTGATGCCTTGGTACTGGGAAAAGTAGAGGAAAAACAGATAGCTTTGACTAAAATAGTGAATGGCTACGTTGAGAAACATTACAAAGAGCTCAATATGAATCCCAGAGAAAAATCTATCATGATTTCTAATCTGGAATCGGCCCGAAAATCTGGAATGACTATCAAAGCTGCTGATTTCGGTAAATTCTGCCCAAGCTGCGATGGTGCCTGTGGAATAAAAAAATAATCATAACGAAGTGGAAAGAGACTCTTTTTACAGCCTTATTCGAAGCGGACAGCCCGAAAATTGCATGATTGCACTTGAACTTGCAAAGGCACTTGCCCGAGAGGACAGGTTCTTTGCAGATTTTAAAATTGCCGTTGATCTTGCTATGAAGTATTCAAAAACTGATTTTTATGGACATTTTAAAATTGAGTTTTTGCAGTCTCTTTCGAGTGGGCGATTTAATATTTCAAAGTTCAGAAAAAAAATATTTCCGCCCGAATGGTATACCCTTGCCGAGCTTGTAAACAGACTGAATATAGATTATTATGGAGGAGAAAAACTTCCTGAAGGCTTTGGGATTTTTAATAAAACTAAAGAACTAAGCATATATGTGAGGAGCGAAACTGTTGTAGGGGAAGAAGTTGCCGGCATGCATGCGCTTGAAAATTATACAGCAGCAGCTCATAGTGAACTTAGAATATGTCCCCTCATTGCGCAGTCTAAAAGTATTAAGGAATTGAATCTTTATTCAGAGAGTGATTATATCTTTTTGCCGCAGGAGATTAAAAATATAGCTACACTTGAAACCCTAAAATTGAGGTCAAGCTTCGAGGGAATTTTGTTAAAAGATCTTCCCTTGAAAAGTCTCACACTTAATCTGCAGGAATCGCGCTATTCCCGAAACCGTGAGCTTTCCACCATCAAAAGATTAATTGATGAGGACGACCTACCGCCCATGCTTGAAGAGCTCTACCTTAATTTTTATGGAGCAGATAGTTTCAAAAGATTTATCCATGAAAAAGTATTTAGGCTTGAGCATTTAACTTATCTGCATATTCACAATAATGACAGAATCGACTGGGAAATTGGTAAAGATTTGTCTGGAATGAAAAAATTGAAAAATGCTTACCTTAGTCGTTTAAAGAAGGAAGACATCGTCTATTTTGCTGAGCTTCCTGAGCTTGAAACAATTGAAATCACTTGCGATCATCATGAAAAAGATGTGGATGAAATGCATGAAACCCTTATCAAAATGGGTTCGAAAATTAAAGTTATAATAATGGACTTACCATTCTAATTATGAATCTCGAAGCATTCTACGAACTGATTAAAAGTGGAAATATTAATAATGCAGAAATTGCCTGGCAAATTGCCCGTGGCATGCGGGATTCTGGTGATAAGGATTTTGAACAGTTTTGCAGGGCAGTTTACAGTTTTTCATTCGGTGATTTTCCTGCTGTGAAACCTGCCGAGTTTCTAACAGGACTAATTGATGGCCAGCTTCGCAGAAATATTTTCAGAAAAATAGTGATTCCCGACTATTATGTTTCATTCGCTCCCTTGGTCAAAAGTATAAAAATATCGAATCTTCATACCAAAGAATTTCCGATGGGATTTGAAGTTTTTACTGAAGTTGAGCATTTTTATTTTTCTACCATGACGCTCAATACCTTAGGTAATGAACTGAAAGGACTGCCCAAAATAAAACATCTGGAGATTGACTGTTGGCTTCACATGGACAGTTTAATTATTTTACCAGAGTTTGAAGAATGCTGTGGCATTGAAAAAATCACCTTAAAAGGAAAAATTCAATTACCCGATAATTTAAAAAGCCTGAATAGGTTTAAAAACTTCAACGCTAATAGTTGAAAATATCGGGACAGGTTAGGCATTCTTCTCTCTTGTTTTATTTGGTACGGATGGCATCGATCAGCAATTGCGAGACCCTTACTGCAGCGCCTTTCTCGCCTAGTTTTTTTCTTAAATCTTCATAGTTTTGAAGCATCTCTGTTCTTTGTTCAGGAAGCAGTATTTTTTCGACTTCAGTAGTAAGTCTTTCTCTATTTAAATCCTTTTGAATCAACTCCTCCACAATTTTTTTGCCCATCACAATATTAACGAGCGAGATAAAAGGAATTTTGATAATCTGACGGACAATCCAATAAAAAATTGGCCCAGTTTTATAACAGACCACCTGCGGAACGCTAAACAGCGCAGTCTCTAAGGTGGCAGTGCCTGATGTAACCAAGGCTGCATGAGCCGAATTGAGTAGGGGATAGGTCTGATTTTGAACCAGCATTATTGAATTATCAGTGCCAATAATTGAATGGTAAAGCTCTATTGGAATGCTTGGAGCCATAGCCACTACAAACTGATAATCAGGAAAATCAGGCACAATGCTGATCATCGTTTTCAAAATGGCTTTGATTTCCTGTTTGCGGCTGCCGGGTAGTAGTGCAATAATTGGCTTTGTATTTTCTATGTTTAGTAATGGCAGCTGTTTAGCATTATCGACAATATCGATGAGGGGATGCCCGACATAATCGGCATTGTATCCAAATTTAGCGTAAAAATCTTTTTCAAAAGGCAGTATGCAGAACATACGATCCACATATTTTTTAACTTTTTCAACCCTTCCAGCGCGGGTTGCCCAAACCTGTGGCGAGATAAAATAAAAAACCCTGAACCCTTTTTGCTTTGCCCATTTTGCAATTCTGAGGTTGAAACCCGAATAGTCAATCAGTACTATTGCATCGGGTTTAAAATCGAGTATATCTTTATGGCAAAAGCTGAAATTTCTGAATATTTGCGGCAATTTCTGTATTACCTGCACAATACCCATGATGGCCAGTTCTTTGATGTGCTTCACAATAGAAACGCCCTCTTTTGACATTAAGTCACCACCCCAGCCGCGAATTTCTGCCTGCGCATCAGCTGCTTTCAATGCTGCGGCAAGCCTGCTGCCATGCAAATCGCCCGATGCCTCGCCGGCTATGAAATAATATTTCATTTTACTCTTTTGTCCATTGTTCGCTTTCAGCGCAAAATCCCTCCATCTTCATAGAGCTGATGACCTCTTTTTGGAGTGCTTCGGTCGAAGTTACGGCATCTTTGCCTCCATCTAACAATGCCAGATCGCAACTGGTCATTTTATTATCTTTCAATTCTTTGATAAAATAGTGATAGTATTTGTCCTCGTTGTCAGGTTTAAAAAACAGGAATTTTTTACCCTCCAGGCCAGCACTCCATCCTATAAAATTATCGGTTTCGAGGGCGTACATCTCGCCTTTTTCCAATACCTGAACAGAATAACTAAAATTGTCTTTTTTTGAAATTTTTACCCGGATGATTTCTGCGTCGGCATTATTATTTCTCCAAGTGCCAATTAATTTTTCATCAATTTTTTCATTCCCCGGAGCTTCAATGGGATAGTCGAGACCAACAGGGCATCCATAGAATGTACAGATGATTATGGCAAATAGCACAGTTTTAATCAAATAATTCATTGGAATAATTTTATGGTGTAAATCAAAAACAGCTTATAGAACTAAAAAAAATCAAAATTCAGTTATTACTGTGTAAAGTTACTGATTATCAGCTATGTTTTCAATTTTTAATAAAGCTTCAGTTGGAATGCTGCAAACTTTTTTACTGCTGTAATCGAAACAGAGAATTCCTGTTTTGATCATTGCAAGTTCTTTTGAATTGCTGAGATTGGTGATTTTATAATACAAATCGAAACCTGATCGGCTTATGTCTGAAATGCCTATTTCAATTTTTAATTCATTGTTGAGGTGCCCTTCAGATTTATATACAATTGCAGCATCGGTCATAATGATTCCAAAACCGCCAAAATTCATTTCGGAAAAGCCCAAACTTTCGAGCCATTCAACTCTTGCCTGATGTGCAAAGCAGAGTAAACGGTCGTTTGACAGATGATTCCCATAATTCAAATCACTGACCCTTATTTTGCAGTATGTTTGAAAAATATATCTGTTGGGTTCCTCAAGTTTTATCCTCATGCTTAATCACTAATTTTTGAAAAACCAAATTCTGCTGCGAATTCCTCTTTGGAGCCGGATTTTGGGTCATATTCCTCGTCAATATTTCCGAGATAAATTAAATTATCGGCAATCCAGCTAACAACAAGTCTTTCTCTTTTGCCATTTTCAGATTTTAATAAAAGCTGTCCTGCCTCTACATTCCAGGAACCATTGTCATGTTCTTCTTCTGTGGCATCTGGGTCATTTTGTTCGCCCGGGATGTATCTCCTATAAGAGCCATCCTCGAAAAACTGCATTGCGGTAGGCATGTGATTGCTTTGCCAAACACCCTCTAGTTTAGCAATCATTTGTACATCTTTCGGATTTTTATTGGTACTGACTTTTTTTTCAGTTTTTTCCTTGTTCTGATCATTATTTACAGATTGAGCCCGATCGGAATTACAGGAAACAAAACTATAAAGTAGGGAAAGTAGCATGGCAGAAGTTAAAATGTATTTCATATCCAAAATTATTGTATAATCTAGAGCTTTGTTGAAAATGTACCTAAGAAATTATTAGTAAGTTTTTGCTGCGCAAAGATATATAAAAAGGACTTTTTTTTGGATAAAAGCTACTTTTTTATCTTTTTATTTTGGGACAATTCTTTTTAGTAATGTTAATTTCAAAACGCTGAATAAAAATTAAGACATTTTATATTTTTATAAAGAAAGCGATATTGTTAACTTTACAATGACTTAGTTGTTAAACAACAATAGTCAACAAAACCAGAAATATTAAAAAATTAGCATGCAAGTCGAAAACCTATTGCAAAGAGCCCTAAATCTCGAGTTTTTAAGCATTGAAGAAGGTGTTTTTCTTTATGAAAATGCCTCAACTGCCGAATTGATGTTCGTAGGCAATAAACTACGAACACAGCAGGTGCCCGGAAACAAAGTAACCTGGATAATCGACCGAAATTCAAACACTACCAATGTCTGCATAGCTAATTGTAAATTCTGTAATTTTTTTCG
>CAMDAB010000060.1 GCA_945888475.1 Saprospira grandis DSM 2844
TGAATGTAAAAAATTTCTAATTTAATGCAATTCGAACCAAAAATATCACAAAACATCTAAAAATGACCATGAAAAACAGCTCAAAAATAAAAGTACTCATCAGCGGCGCAGCAGGACTTGTTGGTCAATCGCTCTGCAAAATGCTGGACCAAAAGGGCTATGAACCCATGATTCTAAGCCGCAAAAAAAACGACAAAGGTTCATACAGAACGATAGTTTGGGATTTGGAAAAACAACAGATTGGAGATGAAGGCGAAACAATTGAGGCCGACTACATCATTCACCTCGCCGGAGCTGGCATTGCCGACAAAAAATGGAGCGAAAAAAGAAAATCCGAAATCATCTCGAGCCGGGTCGATGGGGCTGCCTTACTGGCAAAACTCATTTCGGGCATGAAACAGAAACCCAAGGCATACATCTCTGCTGCTGCTATCGGCATCTACGGCAACCGTGGCGATGAAATGCTTGACGAAAACTCCCCTATCCGCAAAGGAAGTTCCGAGTTTTTGGTACAATCCTGTATCGCTTGGGAGGATTCTGCAAAAAAAATTAGCGAGATGGGTATCAGAACAGCACTACTGCGCATCGGTATTGTCCTATCAACCCGTGGCGGCGCCCTCACAAAGATGCTGCCCTCTTACAAATTCGGTACTGGAGCATATTTCGGCAATGGGCAGCAGTACTTTTCATGGATTCATATCGAAGATCTTTGCCGAGCCTTTGTTTTTATGATAGAAAATGAAAACTGCTCGGCTGCATACAATGCCACTGCGCCAAATCCAGAGAGAAACAAGGTTTTAGCCAAAAAAATTGCCGAAGCAAAAAAGCAATCGGCCCTGCTCCTACCCGTTCCCGCCTTTGCACTGAAATTGGCTATGGGTGAAATGTCGGCCATTGTGCTCGATAGCGCCAATGTGCAACCCAAGCGCCTGCTCGCAGAAGGCTTTGAATTTAAATTTCCGGATTTGAAGGAAGCGATTGAGGATTTGTTGGCGAGGGGGTTGTGAGACTGTAGTGGCAAGTCAAATTCCCCAAAAATCTAAATCTTGTACTTTCCCAAAAACACAAAACGCCCTGACGGGCGTTTTCAAATTTACGTCGAGACGACTGGACTCGAACCAGTGACCCCTACCATGTCAAGGTAATACTCTAACCAGCTGAGCTACGCCCCGTAAATATTTAGGATTGCAAAAGTACAACAATCGCCAATAAAAACAAATTTCACTTTAATAAAAATTCCTGTGCTGTTAAAAAATAATTGCATCTATGTTTTAATATCCCTAACTTTGTAAATCTAGGCACAGACTTCAGACTCCGCAAGCACAAGTTCCCCAAAAAATCCAACTACTTTTATAACGAGTTTCCAAAAGTCCAATTACCAAATAGCTGCAAAGCAAGCATCATGAACAAATTCATCCTCCTAATCCTACTAGCACTTACAGCCATCAGGCTCAGCGCACAGCCACACATCCCAAAAAAAGTTTACAAGAACAATCCTGCCAGCGATAGCGCAAGCGGAACACTCAAGCCCTACGACACAAAGTTAAACGCTGTTTATAAAGGTTATACAATCAAAAGTTTTTATCTGACAATGAGGGACAGCACAAAACTAGCCGTTGACCTCTATCTACCCAAAGGATTAAAAGCAGGCGATAAAATACCTTGTATTTTGCACCAGACCAGATATTGGAGAAGACCGCAAATTCGTTTTCCTTTTAACCTTTTTACCAATGGCTTAATCGGAAGAACCGCCGATATGATTAAGGTATTCATTTCCAATGGTTACGCTATCGTAAACCTCGACGCAAGAGGATCGGGAGCGTCTTTTGGTTATCGCGAACACCCCTGGTCGGATGATGAGGTGAAAGATGGAGCCGAAGTTTTAAACTGGGTTTGCAAACAGTCCTGGTCGAACGGAAAAAGTGGGTCGATGGGCGTTTCATACGGAGGAACTGCCGCAGAATTTCTAGCATGTAATCATCATCCCTCCCTCAAGGCCATTGTGCCCATGTTTTCACTTTTCGATGTTTATGAGGACAATGCCTTTCCCGGCGGCATGCACAATGTCTGGTTTACAAGAGGTTGGGGTGAGGCCAATGCCAAGATGGACCGAAATAAACTGCCTGCAAATTATGAAAAACATAAATGGCTCATAAAAGGTGTTGCACCAGTAAAAAAAGAAAAAAGAACCCTAAAAAAAGCAGTGGCGTCCCACGGTAACAATAAAAACGTACATGAAGCGGCACAAAGCATAGACTACCGGGACGAACTGCCAACTAAGGAAATCTCCTGCAGGGTCGACAAATTCAGTCCGCACAATTACACCGATAAACTCAATGCATCTACGGTGGCTGTTTACTCATACAGCGGCTGGCAGGACGGCGCTTATCAGCATGCAGCAATCAAAAGGCACATGAATTTAAATAACCCACAAAATAAACTTATTATAGGTCCCTGGGAACATGGCGGAGCTTTTAACATTAGTCCTTTTACCAGAAGTAACGCAGGTTTCGATCATGCAGCTGAATTACTAAAATTCTTTGATTTTCATCTGAAAGGTATACAAAACGGACTATACGAAGAACCCAGTATTCACTACTTTACAGTTGGTGCTGAAAAATGGCAGGGTGCTGAACAATGGCCGCCAAAATCTTCAGCTTACAGTTTATACTTCAACCAAAAGAATACTTTATCAGAAAAAATATCCGGAACGGAAGACAGTTCAACAATTTTCGAAAAAAACAATTTTGGTAGCGGTCAAATAAACCGATGGACTGCCGTGAACGGAAAGGTATTAAGTCCTTTTACTTATCTTGGGTGGAAAGAGCGAAGCGATCAATTACTTCATTTCAAATCAGCAGCACTCCCGAATACATTAGAAATTAGCGGACATCCAACTGTGAACATTTACAGCAGTATGAATACCTGCGATGGTGCCCTCTTTGTTTACCTTGAAGAGGAGGACAGCCTGGGGAATGTTTATCATGTTACTGAAGGTCAATTGAAAGCAAGCCATCGCAAAATCACTGAAAATGGCATTTACTGCGAAGCTGTTACCCAACGCAGTCACAGTTATAAAGATGAGGAAATTATTAAACCCGAACAAGTTTTCGAAATGCAATTCGACCTGCTTCCAATTTCATGGGAGTTTAAAAAAGGTAGTAAAATCAGGATTTCCATTTCGGGTGCGGACAAAGATATTTTCGAAATTATCAACCCAGAAGGATATGAAATTGACATTTACCATAGTGTAAAATATCCTTCCAGATTAAATTTGCCGCTTATTCCGAGAAAATAGCCTGAATCCAAAATCTGAATTTTAAACTCGATCGGGGCAATTTTCTTTCTCCTGCTTTCGAATAGAAACAAAACAGAAAAGGGCCTTCGCAATGAAAGCCCTATAATTTTGTTTAGTATAGCAGCAGTTTAGCTGATGATATCAAAACCTGTATATTTTCTCAAAGCCTCAGGAATTACAATTCCTTCAGGTGTTTGGTTATTCTCGAGCAGCGTAGCAACAATACGTGGCAGCGCAAGTGCAGAGCCATTGAGCGTATGGGCGAGTTGAGTGCCTTTGCCGTCTTTGCTTTTGAAACGAAGCTTCAATCGGTTCGATTGAAAAACATCGAAATTTGAAACTGACGAAACTTCTAACCAACGCTTTTGTGCTGCGGAAAAAGTTTCGAAATCAAAGGTCATAGCAGATGCAAAGCCAGTGTCGCCACCACAAAGTCTGAGGATACGGTACGGCAGACCCAATTTATGTAAAAGGCTTTCTACATGCGCTATCATTTCCATGTGTCGGTCATGCGAACGGTCGGGATGTTCAATGCAAACAATTTCTACCTTATCGAACTGATGCAAACGGTTAAGACCACGTACATGCGCTCCATACGAGCCCGCTTCACGTCTGAAACATGGGGTATAGCCTGTTATTTTTATCGGAAACTGTTCTTCATCCAAAATCACATCACGATAAATATTGGTTAGCGGAACCTCGGCAGTTGGTATCAAGTACAAATCATCTACCTCGCAATGATACATTTGCCCCTCTTTGTCGGGCAATTGTCCTGTGCCCATTGCAGATGCAGCATTCACCAAATGTGGAGGCATATTTTCTATAAAACCTGCCTTTTCAGCTTCATCGAGGAAGAAATTGATGAGTGCGCGCTGCAATTTTGCTCCCTTGCCTGTGTAGAGCGGGAAGCCCGCACCAGTAATTTTTACACCTGTTTCAAAATCGATTAGTTTGTATTTAGCTGCCAATTCCCAGTGAGGTAGCGCATCTGCAGGCAATTCGGGTAATTGTGGGCAATCTTTGTACACCTCATTATCATCGGAACTTTTTCCATGAGGCACCAAGCCGTTCAAACAATTGGGAATCAACAGCAATAAGGACTGTAGTTCATCCTGAACAGTTTTAGTATCCGAATCGAGTTGCTCAATGGCATTTTTAAGATCAACAGTAGCCGTCTTTGCTGCTTCGGCTGCATCTTTTTTGCCTTCTTTCATCAAAAGCCCAATTTCTTTTGACAGACGATTTAGTTCTGCTTTTTTTTCATCGCTGTCTTTCTGTATATTTTTTCGCCTATCGTCGGCAGTAATAATACGATCAAGGATTTCTGGTTCTTTGAAACCTCTTTTTTCGAGACTAAGCAAGACACGTGCTTTTTCATCACGTATAAATTGTACGGGTATCATAAAGAAAAGTAGTGTTTTAGTTAGGTATAGTACTAATTTTAATCAAAAAAGACAATTAAATGCAAAGATAGTATTTGAATTTAAAAATTATATTTATTTTTGGACTCGGTTTATGAAGATTTCAATTATAATCGGCAACATAAATCACCTTTGAGTGTTTTCATTATTCATTCCCTCGATGCTGCTTAGCGCAGATTCATTTCCAATATTACTTTTACCCTTGAATTTTTGGCACAAATATGTGCTTAAACTTCTAAATCTTTCAATTTTAATGGGTTAGTTCTTTAAGTCCAACCCCTAAAATAAGGCAATTTAATGCCGTTTTCAACTTATAACCAATTAAATAAATCACATAAACAGACTGTATGTACAACATACTTCAACTGAACGAGATGCTTGTACCCGAACTGAGGGACATAGCAGAAAAGCTTGATGTAAAGGGCTATAAGCGGCTCACCAAAAAAGAACTTATTTACAAGATTGTGGAGTATCAGACTTCGGGGCCTATGGAAGAGGAAAATTTGGATCAACTCGAAAACCAACCTTTTGTTAATCCTGAAAAAGATTTTCCGTTCAATGAAGTCATTGATAATCAACAGAAAGAAAATCCAAAAACAGAAACTGAGAAAGATTCTATTGAATTCAAAGAAAATTTGGATGAGAAAAAATTAAGAAACAGAAAGTTCAAAGGGGAAGGAGAATTCAATAACGAAAAGCGGGAACAAAAAGAGCCTACTGAAAAAAGAACGGAGCAGGAGCAAAGAGAAAATCGAGAGCAAAGAGAGCCTCGTGAAAATCGCGAACATCGAGAAAATCGTGAGCAAAAAGATAAAAGAGAAAATCGCGAACAAAATCGTGAGCAAAAAGAAAATAAAGAGCCTCGAGAACATCGCGAGCAAAAAGATAACAGAGAAAATCGCGAACAAAATCGTGAGCAAAATCGCGAAAATCGTGAGCAAAAAGAGCCTCGTGAAAATCGAGAGCCTCGTGAAAATCGCGAACAAAAAGATAACAGAGAAAATCGAGAGCACAATCGCGAAAACAGAGAGCTTCGCGAAAACAGAGAAAATAACGACCAGCGCGAACATCGTGACAATAGAGAAAACCGCGAACAAAGAGAACAACAACAACAAAAACCCCGCTTCAATATAGACCTTGACGGAGCCATTGAGGGTGATGGTGTGCTAGAGATCGGACAGAATGAAAATTTTGGTTTTTTGCGCTCTGCAGATTACCATTACCTTTCTTCACCCGATGACATCTATGTTTCACCTTCGCAAATCAAACTTTTTGGTCTCAGAACCGGCGATACGATACAGGGTAGCATTCGCCCGCCCAAGGAGGGTGAAAAATATTTTGCCCTGCTCAAAGTTGAAAGAATTAATGGTTGGAAACCTGAAGAAATTAAAGATAGGGTTTCATTCGACCACCTTACCCCCATGTTTCCGACCGAAAAACTAAATATTGTCGATTTTCATAATCCAAAACATTATTCAACCCGTATCATAGATCTTTTTACACCAATTGGAAAAGGTCAGCGCGGATTGATTGTAGCTCAACCCAAAACAGGTAAAACTTTTTTGCTTAAAGACATTGCCAATTCCATTGCAAAAAACCACCCCGAAGTTTATCTTATCATTCTCCTAATCGATGAGCGCCCAGAGGAGGTAACCGATATGGAAAGAAGTGTAAGGGCGGAAGTTATAGCTTCAACTTTTGATGCCAAACCAGAAAATCATGTGCATATTTCCAATATCGTACTTCAAAAAGCCAAACGGCTTGTAGAATGCGGACACGATGTTGTTATCCTGCTCGATTCGATCACCCGCCTTGCCCGCGCACACAATACAGTCGCTCCTGCAAGCGGAAAAGTGCTTTCTGGTGGCGTAGAGGCCAACGCCCTGCATAAACCTAAACAATTTTTCGGCGCTGCTCGTAACATTGAAAACGGAGGCTCACTCACGATTCTTGCTACTGCACTCATCGACACAGGATCGAGAATGGATGAGGTTATCTTTGAAGAATTTAAAGGGACGGGCAATATGGAATTACAACTCGATCGCCGTTTGGCCAACAAAAGAATATATCCTGCCATCGACCTTACAAAATCAAGCACTCGACGCGACGATCTTCTTCATAACGAAGATACCATCACACGCATGTGGATTCTCCGCCGTCACCTGGCCGACATGAATACAGATGAGGCGATGGATTTCATGCTCAAACACATTCAGGGCACGAGAAATAACAGAGAATTCCTCATGTCGATGAACACCTAAAATTAAAAAAATAATTATTAATTTTCGTAATGCTTTGTCACTACAATAATTTTTTATAGTTTTGTGCCCTCACAGAAAAAAAGAGGCAATAGCCTTTATAATATCATATTGAAATTTTTATAAAAAATGAAACGTACCTACCAACCTTCAAGACGTCGCCGTATAAACAAACATGGTTTCCGCGAGCGTATGAGTACCAAAAATGGTCGTAAAGTATTAGCCCGCCGCCGAGGTAAGGGTCGCCAAAAATTGACCGTTTCCGACGAAAAACGCGCCTTATTGAAATAAAATTGAAACCGGATAATTCCGGATTCAACAGGCAAAAATAAATAGTTCAAAACAGCCGGATACCATCAGTGTCGGGCTGTTTTGTCTTTTTGTAAGGTTTTACTCCAATATTTGTGTCATTAAAATTTTTCCGAAAAGAAAGGCTCAAAAGCCGAAAAGTGATTGGCAGTCTGTTTAAGGAAAAACGGTCTGTCGGGGCTTTCCCTATTCGTTTTTTTTATACAAATACCCTCGAAGGGTTTAGCCTGCAATCGGCTTTTTCTGTATCAAAAAAACATTTCAAAAAAGCTGTCGACCGAAACAGATTGAAAAGACTCATGCGCGAATGTCTGAGACTGAACAAAGACAGACTCATTTCATATCTCGATGAAAAAGACCTTAAAGTTTGCGGTATGTGGGTTTATGTAGGTAATGAAGCAATAAATTACCTTCAAATGAACAAAGCAGTCAATAAAAGCATTGATAAATTATTAGCAGAACTAAGCAATCCTCAAAACGACTAAACTTAAAGTAGTGAACAACATCGCTGAGAAAAAAAATAATATCTTTTACCGCGTTTACCTTGCTATTAGCCGTTTTATAGGATTTTTCTTTATTTTGCTCATCCGATTTTACCAACTTGCCATCTCCCCTATTCTGCCATCTGCTTGTCGCTACAGCCCTACATGTTCTCATTATGGATTGCAGGCCATCAGGAAATACGGTATTTTTAAAGGCGGCTGGCTTACTTTCAGAAGAATTTCCCGCTGTCATCCATGGGGGGGACATGGGCATGACCCTGTACCATAACATCAAAAAAATCATATGAAGTATCCAATCATTTGTCTAACTTTCATTATATTCGTTTCATGCACTTCAAATGCTGATAGTCCTGAGGCTATGGCAAAATTATTCTGCAATTGCTCTGAAAAATTTGGCACTGACATCGCAAGTAACAAAGAGAAAAAAATTTCAGATAAAGAATTTGAAAAAAGCCGAATCGAATGGCTAAAATGCATGGGTCCAAATGATCCTAGAGCAACATTGAATCCGGACGAAGTTTTAAAGTTTGACGAGGCTTTTAAAAAAGCAATTTTAAAACAATGCCCGAAAACTGGCCGAAATTATGGGTTTAATTAATTGTATCAACCTCATTATTTACCTGCTGCTGCTGAATGCCTGCAAGCAGCCACTGTCCAATAAAATGTCCGCCAAAACCACCTATAACCTTGAAAATCCTGCATTATCGCTCATACTTTCCAAAGAGCTCAAAGAAATATCGGGCATTGCTTATATTGACAATAATCGGGCAATAGCTATTCAGGATGAACATGCTGTTTTGTATTATCTTTCACTAGCGGACGGAGCGATAAGTGACAGTATCAGTTTTGGGGAAGATGGTGACTACGAGGGCATTGCTATAAATGATGAAAACATTTTTGTACTGCGTTCCGACGGATTTATTTTTATTATTCCCCAACATTCTTTCGATCCATCGAAGATAAAAAAAGTGAATACCTTTCTCGATAACAGACATGACTGCGAAGGAATTTGTTATGATCCGATAACCAAAAAACTGCTCATCTCCTGCAAAGAAAACCCGGAAGAGGCGGAAGAACCACTTAGAAATATTTACAGTTTTTCGCCAGAAAATGAAACGATTGAAAAAAATCCTGTTTTTAATATTCGACTCAGTGATATCAAAAACTATCTCGAAAATACAACAGAAAATTCCGGGACTAATGTGTTGAAAGAATTTTTCGGTGAAGCAACTGAAGATTTTTTCTATCCATCAGACATTGCCGTACATCCTAAAAGTGGCGACATTTATATCTGTTCTGCCAAGGCCGTTAGTATTCTGATGGTTATTGGTCAGGATGGCAAACTAAAGGATTTGCAATTGATACCAGAGGAAATGCTGCCACAAACAGAGGGAATCAGCTTCAAACCAAATGGCGATTTGATTCTATGCTCAGAAGGCAAAGCTAAAGAGGAAAGGCTATTTATTTATACTGCTCAGTAACACTAAAACACGGCAAAACTTTTTAGCTTTGCGTAGTAAAACCAAAACAAAATGAATTTAGACAAAAAACAGTTTAACCTAAAACTACAGCTCGAAATTATTTTGTGCTTAGTCACTGCCATAATAACCTTCATGGTCGTCTATCCTATTTTGAACAACTTTGTAAAATTCGGCTATCTATATAGCAATATCATATTTGTTCTGGTTTTTATAACATACACTCGCTTGATATTCCTTTTGAAATACAGCCTTATTGCTCATTTGCAATGGATGAAATTCGTACTTATATTTATATCCATTCCACTAGTATTCAAACTGATAGAATGGATATTTAATTTTCAGAGTTTTCTGCAAACCGAAGGTCTTGAGAGTTACGATGCATTTTTCAAAGCCGGACTTTCAGACAAAACACGGGAATCCCTTCTAAACTATATGAAAAGGGAATTTCTATTTTTTGGAGTTGCAGCAACAATCTCTGCGATTATTCTACCTTTTCGTCTGCTGATTTCATTTTGGAGAGTTTACAACAAAACCGGAAAAGTTTAGTACGAGCTATATTTCAATATTTTCGACAATCTGAAAAAAACTTTTCATCTTCTCGATGATTTGTTGTTCACGACGAAGATTACTGCTTTCAACGCCTTTGATTTTATCGCGGAATATTTTATACTCCGTTTCCAAAAACTTACTGAGCCTGGTCCTCATTTCGCCGGGACCCAAAATAAACAGTTCATCGCGATGCTGCAGTTCCTCACAAACATTCTTTAGAAATTTTCGGGTCATGTTTTTTTTACGCTCTTCCAGTCTTTTCTCGTGACTGTCATTGTTGCCTCCCGAAAAATTAGTCTTAATGGGCTGCCCGTCTCTAAAGAAAACACCTTCCAAATCCGAAATAATTTCCTTTACAGTTGCCTCCGACTCCTTAAAATGTACAATGATGGCTTTACTACCGTCGATCCAAATCCCTGTTTTTTTGGTCTCCTGCATGTTTTGTTTTTATTTGATCTTAAAATAATGTTTTATTCGGTCAACAATCTGAACTTCCCTTAAATAGTCGCAGCTATCACTACCACTAATTCTGTTGGCATCATGCTTGTGCTCCTCCTCTATGAAATGTTTTAATTTGTGCCGCATTTCTCCAGGCCCAAGCATATAAATTTCGTCATTATTTTTTATTTCTTCAAAAACTTGCTTCATAAATTTTCGCTCAATATTAATTTTCCGGGCCGAAATGGTTTTTTCTGGACTAATATGCCGAGCGCCTGAGAAATGGCCGATAATTTTTTCGCCATCGTGGTAATAAGCTTCATCCATTTCAGAATCAATCATACCGACTTTCATTCCATCTTCGCCAAATTTTACAATCATGGCTTTGTGTCCGTCTATCCAAACACCACAATAATTTTTCTGATCTTTCTGCATAATGACAAAATTTTAATGATAAAATAAAGCACAAGTTAGGTCTTGTAACATGAAAAAAAAATGACAAAAGTCAAAGTGTGTAACTATAAAAACAAATCTCAATTTTGAGCTGATACTTTAGCTCAATTTGCTTTGTTTATTCAATTTTGTATTATCTTTCGATTCAAAATAATTAATAAGTGGCCAGGTATTTTTTAGAATTCGCCTATAATGGGACCCGATTTCACGGCTATCAAATACAGCCGAATGGATTGAGTATTCAGGAAGCTATCCAGCGAGCATTGTCAATACTGCTCAAAACCGAAACTGAACTAACAGGCTGCGGAAGAACTGACAGTGGCGTTCATGCTTTGCAATACTATGCTCATTTCAATTTTGATGGCAACTTGCCTGCAAATCTTATTTACGCCTTAAACAGTATGCTCAAAAAGGATATTGTTTTTTATCGATGTATACCGGTACAAGATGCTGCTCACGCCCGTTTCGATGCGATTTCGAGAAGCTATGTTTATTATATTGATCTCCGTCCCAATCCCTTTCGACAGGAGACTTCTTACTATTGTCCATTTACGTCCGATGTAAACAAAGACCTTATGCAAAAAGCGGCATCTATTTTATTAGAATATCAACAGTTTGATACATTTTGCCTCACTCACAACGATGCTAAAACAAAAATTTGTAAGCTAAATCGATCCGAATGGATTTTCAATCAATGGGACTGGGAATACCATGTCCGTTCTGACCGTTTTTTAAGGGGTATGATACGCCTGATTGTTGGCATGTGCCTGAATGTCGGAAAGGGGAAAATAAGTTTAGATGAGCTAAAATTTGCACTGGATAATAAAATAGCGCTGAAACAGGCATGGTCTGTACCTGCTTGTGGACTCTTTTTAACAGATATCAAGTATCCTTACATTCATTCCATTGAGCAATAAAAAAAGGTATTGACAATGCCAATACCTTTTTTTGCTTATTTTGTTTTTTTGTTATTCAAACACTGCCCTTCCTTTTCTAAGTTTTTTGGCATCATCCCTGCTTTTGAGGAATATATTTGTAGATAGCTGTCCGTTTTTGTCGACAAGCATGTAGCCATTATTTAGCCAGGCAATTAAACTACCCGAAATTGCTCTTACATCTACAAATCCCATCATTTTCATATAGGCTCCAACATGCTTTATCCTTGTATCATCGGTACTGCAAAGAATTATAGTTGTGTTTCGATCAAGCATCCATACTTTTTCAACACTGAAATTATTATAACCCACTCTTTTCGAGCCCTTGATATGACCTACTTCAAACTCATTCTGCTCACGAGTATCAATCAGAAACAATCTGCTTCTGGTGTCGATTAGTGACTTTAGATCATATGGCTCCACTGTAGTAATTTTAATCTTATTCATATCGAGCCCCTGCACATATGGTTTAAAATCGGGTAGCTCAACGGGACTGCTGAAAGGAGATTCTGCAAAGGTCCCATTTCCATAGAAAGGATCTACCTGAGCATTTATGCTTACAAAGGAAATGAAAAATATAAGAAATGTAGCAAAACAGGATGCCTTCATTGTTGTAATTTTAGGGGGAGGAAATCTATAACTTTACTCAATTGCTTTGATTGGAGATCAAATATAAAGCCTTATTATTTAATTTTCAAGCAGTATTTAAACTTCAATGTAAATTCTACACAAAGATGTGATATGGAAAGATTAACATAATAAAAACTGTGCCAAAAAAATCGAGTATAAATATTTTATAACCTATTTCTTAAAATACATTGTATTCAATTGTTTAAAAGCCATAAAAAAGGGTTGCAGTCTTAACTTGCAACCCCGTTTATAATAGTAAAAGAACATTTTATTCTTTGATAAATTTAGTATTGATGTCGTCTATCGTAACGAGGTGAACTTCTTTACTCAGGTTACTTGTATCTAGAAACAGCTGAGTGTTATTCAAAATATAAAAGGTTTACAATTAGTTACCATCCATTAATAACATAGGTCCTTTCGGCTCTAAAGGTACGTAACTATCTTAATCCAGATGCTGGTTTATGATACTTGCCAACTGCTGCACAGATTTCATACCACTTTCGCGCCATAATTGTTTACCTTTTTTGAAAAGAATCATAGTAGGAATCGACTGAATTTGGTACTGTGAGGCAAGTTGCTCATTTTTATCCACATCTATTTTGATTATTTTTGCTTTGTCGCCTACTTTTTCGGCTACTTCTTTAAGAATGGGTGCCATTGCCACACAGGGACCGCACCAGGTCGCCCAGAAATCGACCAAAACTGGCTTATCGCTGTTGATGATCTCGCTGAATGATGCTTTCATAATTTTTTAAATTTGACTAGTGTAAAGATTTGTTGAAAAGAAAACTATAAATAAGATATATCCGATTTCTCAAATGAGAAAAGGATAAAACGCTTTCGATTTGGAACAGATTTAAAACGCGAATCTGTAGTGGTAAGGAACAATTGTTGAGGAGTAAAAACTCAGGTCACAAATGCCGTTTACATCCCGATGGTTATCGAGGATAGCATTCCTTGCAAAGTGTAAAAATAAATAACACAGGCTTGAGACCCTAAAACATCTTGCTGAGGACTAAATTTTTTGTCTCTTCAGTTTCTGACGAGAGAAAGAAAAAAGGTAAAATATTCATTCAATAACTCTGTGCAAAAAAATTCTTGATGAATAGTTTATGAATTAAGAAATCAATAAACTACTTGTTATTTGATGACCATGCCTGATAGCCGCCCAATAAATTAAACATTTTTGCAAATCCATTTTCTGCCATGATATTGCAGGCTTTTACAGATCGCATTCCGCTGCGGCAATAAATCAGATAAGATTTTTCCTTATCGATTGAAGCTATTTTTTCCTTAAAGTCAGCTGCATTAACATCAATGTTTATAGCCCCTTTAATTGATCCTTGGGCAAATTCTGCCGGAGTTCTGACATCGAGAATCATGAGATTCTTATCAGTCATAATTTTGTCGGCAAAAGATTTTACATCCAGATTTGAAAAAGCATTTGACTGCCTGATTCCTTTGAATGCCATAAAAAATACTACGGCGACTGCGACAAGCGCTACAACAAAAATTGGATTCATTGATCTAAATATTTAAGTGCATTTAAATTGAAAAACATATGATAAACTAGTTCTTGACCTCAACTTCCCAGGCAATCATTCCACCAGCGAGGTTATACAATTCTTTAAAACCATTTTGTGACATAAAACTGCAGGCTTGTCCACTACGTCCTCCCGAGCGGCATACCATAAAATATGCCTTAGTTTTGTCGAGCTCTAAAATTTTTTGAGTAAAATCAGCTCCATAGAAGTCAATTTCCAAAGCACCTTTAATCTTCCCTGCTGCAATCTCCGGGGCGGTACGAACATCTATTATGACTGCATCTTTTGTTTGCTCTAAAGTTGTTTTAAAATCGGCAGGATTTAAATTTTGATAACTCATCTTCGTAATTTTTGTATTGATAATTTAGTATTGTGTAACCAAAGGCCACTTAAATTGTTCGAATCTGCTCACAAAGGTAAAAATTTTGTATTCATTGAATGGGTGACATGGGTCACATTGAACAAAATTTAATTTAGATTTTTAGTTATGCTTCAATTCCTTCCCAAAAATTGCAGTATATTATTTATTTTTAACAAAATTTTAAAATTTTCAAGCCTAATAGTTTAGCCTTTGAATGCAATCATTATATTTGCATCGAAATGTTCATTATTTATTCCTAAATATAACAAACCATGCGCACATTCACTAAAATTTTAATGACATTTGGTCTATTTGCATTCTTAATGTCTTCTTGCGGAAGCAGCGAAATATGTAGCTGTGTTGAAGCTCAACTTTCAATGGCAAAAGAAATGAAAACTGCCAAAGATGATACTGATAAAGCTAAAGCAATCAGAGACAAGTACAAAGATCAAAGAGAGAAATGCCGCGATTTGGCAAAAGATAAATCTGACGAAGAAAGAAAAAAAATGGAAGAAGAAGCAAAAAATTGCGCTGCTTCCAAGGAGCTTGAAAAATTCCGCGAAGAAGGCAAAAAAGAGCGCGAAATAGAGCGTGAGAAGGCAAAAAAGGAACGTGAAGATGCCAGAAAAGAGCGCGAAGAAAAAAACAAAGAGAGCGAAGAGTCTAGCAAAGAGTAATAATTATTTATTTTCAATTTATTATCATTCATTTATAATTTAATTTTAAAATTAACAACATGCGTACATTCACTAAAACCCTAATGGCTTTTGCCTTAATCGGATTCCTTATGACTTCTTGCGGTGGCGGAAGCGAAGTTTGCGACTGTGCAAACACTATGCTTGCCATGATGAAAGAAGCTAAAGGCAACATGACAGACAAAGACAAAATGGAGGCTATCAAAAAGAAATATGAAGCCAAAATTGAAAAATGCGAGAAGATGGGCGAAGGCAAATCTGATGAAGAGCAGAAAAAAATGAAAGAAGAAATGGAGAAATGCCCTGCTGCTAAAGAAGCGGAAAAAATGATGAAAGATATGATTGGTGGTGGAGAAGGTAAATAATATATTCCTTTTTCAAAATTTTAAAAAGCTACCTCATGGTAGCTTTTTTTTAACCTAACACAACTAAAAAACATGAATTATATTACAAAAAACCTATTTGTTATTCTTACGGCATGCATTATTTTTATATCATGTGCTGGCGGAGACGCCACTTCTAAAAATCCTGACATTGCAAAATTGAGCGCTACCAGCAAAAAAGCTATGGAAGAAGCATCAAAAGGCGGTTGCGAATGTCTTAAAACATATGGCAAAGATATCAAAGCAATTATCACCGAGATAAAGCCTGCCCTTGAAGAGGCTGAAAAATCAAAAGATGATCCTTCGGAAATGTTGAGTAAAATTATGGGCCCCATGATGAAAATAAGCGAATTTGGCAAATGCTTAAAGAAATCATCCGATAGAAGTGAAGAAGCAGACAAGGCGATGGAGGAAGATTTAAAAAAAATCTTAGGGGATAACCCTGATTCTAAAGCTAAGAAGAAAAAACAATTGGAAATACTTCAGGCTTATTTTGGCAAAAACTGTCCTGATGAATCCAAAACTTTCGATGAACTTACGAAAGTCGGAGAACAGATGGAAAAGCTAACTACTAGAATAAAATAATTCCAAATTGAAATTAAATAAAACTCCCCAAAGCTCAATGCTCTGGGGAGTTTTCTTTTTTAAATTCTAATACAATGCTTAGTGCGCTGCTATCTTCGCTGCAGCTATCCTCAAATCCTCATAGGTCTTTTCCGAAATCGGAGCTAATGGCAAACGTACTTCGGAAGCACAGATACCCAAAATTTCCAAATTGGCTTTGATACCCCCCGGGTTTCCATCTACAAAGAGCAGATCTATCAAATGCAGTAGTTTGTAATGTAATTTTTTCGCTGTTTCATAATCTCCGGCGAGTGCTGCACGGGTCATATCGGAAAACTCGCGAGGATAAGCATTTCCAACCACAGAAACTACACCCTCTGCACCACAGGCAATGAGCGGCAAAGTAATATTATCATCGCCCGAAAGGACAATAAAGCCATCGGGACGTCCATAAATAATCTCCATACACTGGCGCATATTTCCCGAAGCCTCTTTCACTGCAATAAATTTATAGCTAGCCTTGGCCAACCTTAAGGTAGTTTCGGCACTCATATTTGAGCCTGTTCTACCTGGAACATTATAGAGAATTATAGGTCTTGGAGTCACTTCTGCCAGCGCCATATAATGCCTGTATATTCCTTCCTGACTGGGTTTGTTGTATGCAGGACTCACCGATAATATGGCATCAACCCCTTCGAAATGATAGGCTTGCATTTGTTCAATCACTTCGGCTGTATTATAACCACCAAAACCAGCCACAATCCCTACCCTACCCGCAGCTGTGCGGATGGTAAAATCCATCACTTCGATTTTCTCTTTTTTTGTAAGCGTTACCGATTCTCCGGTCGTGCCCATGGTCACCAAAAATTCTACTCCACCAGCGATATTGTGTTCAATCAGTCTTTCAAGACCAAGATAGTCGACCTGGTTATTTCTAAAGGGAGTTACCAATGCAACACCGGTTCCACGAAGGTTGATTGCCATATTATAAATGTTATTTATTGATTTTATTTAAAGCATCGTCAAGCTGTAAGAGCAATTTCGAAAAATCGCCATTTTTATTGTGTACCATCAAATCTGACTGAAAAGAATCTTCCCCTTTGTAGAATCCCGCTTTCAGCACAGCTGCGGGGGCCTCTGCCAGAAAATCCAAGGCCGAATGTTTATCGGTGTAGAGGCAGATCAAAATATCATATTCTTTACCTATAAATTGTTCCACCACATTGCCTTTAGGAACATGAGCCCAATTGACTTCCTTTTTACTGAATGCATCGAAACCTAAACCCTCAGGTAATTTTGGCTCATCTATATAGGCTAAAACTGTAATATTTTTACCTTTTGAGCGCAATAACTCGGCATATTTCAAAATAATTTTATTAGAATCAACATTCCCGGCATTGAATAAGATAGCAATATTTTTCGCCGCAGCGATATTCATTTTTGAAATATCTCCGATGGCAGTTTTCCGCTTACTTTTCAGTGCCTGGCGGTAGAAAGTGTGTTGTATGGTAGTGAGAATGGACAAGGGAGATGGGAGAAGTTAGAAGTTAGAAGTTAGAATCCCGATAGCCCCGATAGCTATCGGGGGGAAGAAATTAGAAGTCAGAAATTAAAAGGTAGAAATTAGAAATTAGAAGTAAGAATTGTATCAAGAAACGGAGTTCCGCGAAGCGCATCAAGACTATCAGACATTAGACTATCAGACCTCGGTTCCTCTTTACTCTGTTTGCGGCATTAAAATACCGCGCTCCTCTGCTATTGTTTTTTCACAAAGGCCCCCCCGATAGCCCCGATAGCTATCGGGGGGGCATTCGAGGGCCGTTTGGAAAAAATATTCGAATTGAAAAATTTTCAAATTATCTCATTATCAAATTATCAAATTATCTCATTATCAAATTATCTCATTCTAATATCCTTTCATCTTCTTTAAATCGTCGTCGTCGGACCCATTTTACTAAACTTCTCAATACGGTCGGCAACTAATTCTTCGGGAGACATTTTCTGAAGCGCAGCAATTTCTTTTTTCAGAATTCTTTTCAGCGTTTTGGCCATTTCTTCGGGATTTGCATGAGCGCCTCCAAGTGGCTCAGGTATAATTTCATCAATGATGCCTAGTTCAAGGGCATTTTCAGCCGTTAGTTTCAGTGCATCAGCTGCCTGTTTTTTATTATCGACAGTTCTCCAAAGGATAGTTGAACAGGATTCGGGTGAAATAACCGTGTACCAGGTATTTTCCATCATCAGTACTCTGTTACCGACACCGATACCCAAAGCACCGCCAGATGCTCCCTCTCCTATTATGACACAAACAATTGGCACGCGCAGTCTTGCCATTTCGAACAGGTTGCGGGCGATTGCCTCGGCTTGTCCACGATCTTCTGCTTCAATTCCAGGAAAAGCTCCGGGAGTGTCGATGAGACAAACAACCGGTATATTAAATCTTTCTGCTGTTTTGAACATACGTAATGCCTTGCGGTAGCCTTCTGGATTGGGCATCCCGAAATTACGGTACTGACGCATTTTTGTATTTTCACCTTTCTGTTGCCCTACGAACATCACAGTCATATTGTCCAAACTGCCAATACCGCCAACCATAGCCTTATCATCGGCAAAGCAACGATCGCCATGCATTTCGACAAAGCGGCTACAGATCTGATTGATATAATAAAGGGTATAAGGGCGCTCTGGATGGCGCGACAACTGTACTCTTTGCCAACCAGTCAAATTACTGTATATTTTTTTTCTGGTAGATGCAATTTTTTTCTCCAAAGCTGCAATTTCAGCCTGTTTGTCATCGTCCTCCTCGGAGGCATCTTTTTTAAGCTCCTGAAGCTGAGTGTAGAGCTCCTCTATTGGTTTTTCAAAATCAAGGAAGATCATAATTTGTCTGTATTGGGAGATGATTGAAATCTTAAGTTCTTAATTTTTTTGTTCTTAGCGCTTTGAAGCGAAATGCAAAATTAACCAAAAAAATTATTTTTTCATCAATTTACCAAAGGGCTTTGATTTCATTGAAAATTAATTGCTTTTTTTACCTTTTGTAAGAAATTAAAAATATTTTTAGTCTTGTTAACTAAAATCATCTATAATGAATAATATCAAAATTACTTTATCAATTTGCACGCTGCTGTTTTTGAATCAATTACTATTTGCCCAATCTGAAGACCCGGGAAATATACAGCCCGACAGACCGGGTCTTGGAGAATCCTCGCAGATTGTACCACTCAAATATTTTCAGATTGAGTCAGGGGGTAATTTTGAGTTCGACAAAGAGAATAATGTATCTACAAAATCAGTTACATACAATGCCACAACGCTTAGGTATGGTATTTTTGATAATTTTGAACTTAGGTTAGCATTTAATTTTGCACAGGAATTTGTAAAAGTGGGTTCAATCAATGCAAATAGTAAATTGGGATTCACTCCCTGGAGCTTAGGATTCAAAGCTAGAATTTGTGAAGCAAAAGGATTTAGACCAAGTGCAGCTATTTTAGGTAATCTTGCAATCCCCTACCCTGCTGCATCCTTCTACAAAACAGCTTACATAGCTCCCTCGATTCTTATTCCAATGGAGTGGGATCTAAGTGAATCACTTCTTCTTACAGTGAATTTGGGCAGTTTTTGGGATGGAGATGGACCTTTACCGAGTTATTTCAGTTCTCTTGGATTTGATTATGCCCTACCTGCCAATTTTGGTATTTTTGTTGAGGGGTATATGAATGTAGACGAAACGGGCAATTTTCAGCCGGGTTTTAACGGAGGCGTTGTTTGGAGATTGTTGCCGAACCTACAATTTGACCTTTCGGCTGGATTAGGACTTAATGCAGCTATGGCAGACGGTTTTATCAATGGAGGTATCTCCTACAGAATAACCAGATAGGCTATTTCTATGAAAGTTTTCCTAGCTTTAAGCTAGATAACTAATTTAAACAACAAACATGAAATTCTCCGACTACGCATACCAAAGGCCAGACCTTCAAAGTTTTAAAAGCAGTTTCCAGCAAGGGCTCGATCAGTTTATCAATGCCCAGAATGCTGAACAGCAGGCTAAACTTGTGCATGAACTCAATGCCCTACGGATCGAATTCGACAGCATGGCAAGCATCTGCAGTATCAGACATTCTATCAATACCAATGATAAATTTTACGAAACTGAAAATCAGTTTTTCGATGAGCATTATCCCGAAACTGCAGAATTGATTAACGATTACTATCGGGCTTTGCTTACATCGCCTTTCAGAAAAGAATTGGAAGCCGATTTGGGCAAACAGCTATTTGTTTTGGCCGAATTGAGTCTGAAAACTTTCGAACCTGAAATACTTCAGGATATGAAAGATGAAAACAAGGAAGGCACTGCTTACAATCAACTGAAAGCCAGAGCTAAGATTGATTTCAGAGGACAAACCTACAACCTCTCTTCTATCAATCCGCTTGAATTGGACCCTGACAGAAATACAAGAAAAGAAGCACAGGATGCTAAATGGAAATTTTTCGAAAGCAATGCCGGTGAGGTAGAGGGCATTTATGATCGTCTGGTAAAACTCAGACATGGAATGGCCAATAAGCTGGGTTATAAAAATTACATTCCGCTTGGCTATGCTCGTATGCGCCGCAGTGATTATGGACCCGAACAGGTGGCAGTTTTCAGAAAACAGATTTTGGAACAGATTGTCCCCATTGCCACTGAACTTTACAAACAACAGGCAAAGCGCATCGGGTTGGAAAAATTGGAATATTACGACCTTGCACTTGGTTTCCCTGATGGCAATCCCACTCCCAAAGGCGAAGCGCCCTGGATGGAGGAACAGGCTGGCAAAATGTACAAGGAACTCTCGACCGAAACAGATGAATTTTACCGCTACATGTGGGATAATGGCCTAATGGACAACAGCGCCAAAGATGGTAAAATGACCGGCGGCTACTGCACTTTTATCGGCAAACATCAATCGCCATTCATCTTTTCAAATTTCAATGTCACCAGTCACGATGTAACAGTATTAACGCATGAGGCGGGACATGCTTTCCAGTGTTATGCCACCAGCCGTAATCAGAATTTGTATGAATATCTCTGGCCTACCTACGAAGCCTGTGAAATTCACTCGATGAGTATGGAATTTTTTACCTGGCCCTGGATGAATCTTTTCTTTAAAGAAGATACCGAAAAGTTTTTGTACGAGCATCTATCGGGTGCCGTTCAGTTTCTCCCTTATGGAGTTGCCGTGGATGAGTTCCAGCATATTGTCTATGAAAATCCTGACATGAGCCCTGCCGAGCGCAATCGGGCCTGGAGGGCAATTGAGAAAAAGTACTTACCACACAGAACATACGAGGGCAGTGAATTCCTAGAAAATGGTGGATTCTGGCATCGACAGAGCCATATTTTTACCTCTCCTTTTTATTATATCGACTACGTACTAGCTCAAATATGTGCTTTTCAGTTTTGGAAGCGTAGTCTGGAGGATAAAGAAGTCGCCTGGAAAGATTATGTAAATTTATGCAAAGCAGGTGGATCAAAATCGTTTTTAGATCTGGTTAAACTGGCAGGGCTGAAATCCCCATTTGATGAAGGTACGGTCGAATGGGCAGTACAACCTATCAAAGAATTTTTTGAAAAAAAAGCGAATGTAAAATTTTAAAAATAATTGTCAGAGGATAGCTTGTGGCTATCCTTTTTTTGTAATTTCGAACTGTGAATAGTTGAGTATGTACTAAATCCAATAAACAATACCAATAAACATGATAAAAATACTCGCAAACGACGGCCTAGAGGCTGATGGTAAAATGCTTTTGGAAGAAGCCGGTTATGAGGTCGACACCAATCATATTCCTCAGGATCAACTCAAGGAACTCCTGCCCGAATACGATGCAGTTATTGTCCGTTCTGCAACTAAAATCAGAAAAGAACT
>CAMDAB010000061.1 GCA_945888475.1 Saprospira grandis DSM 2844
AACAATATCACTATTGCTTTCCGTTACAATGACGCAACTGGTTGGGCTGGCGCTTTGGCAGTTGATGAAGTTAGACTTCAGCAATTGACTGTTTTGACACCTGAAGTATCTATTGCTTCGGTAACTCCAAGTGAATATACTTTGATTCCACAAAATCAGGTAACTAATTTCCCTGTAAGTGCACGTGTTACAAACAGTGGTTCAGGTGCAGCAGCAACTGTAAACTTGACAACCAGTGTTTTCAAATTGCCTAACACTACAACTCCGGTTTACACTCAGACAGGTTCAACAGCAAATCTTGCTGCTGGTGCTTCTGCAACTATCAACCTTACTGCATTTACACCAACTGCTCCAACAGTAGGTGATTATGTATTCCGTCACATTATCTCAGGTAATACTGGTGTTGTAACAAACGATACCTTCCGTTATGGAGTTTCGGTTGTTCCTAATTTCTATGCTCGTGACAATGGAATTTCCGATGAAGGTATAGGCGCTGGTGCTGGAACGGCTGTTATCATTGGCAATGTATTTGACATTACAACAAATACTCAGCTTGACTCAGTTCTTTTCTTCTGCTATACAAGCACACCTGGTTTAGGTGATACAGTTCGCGTACGTATTGCTTCTACTGTTGCAGGCGTACCAAGCAATACTGGTTATGTGGGTCAATCAGCCATCTATCGTTTTACTATAGCCGATACAGCTGGTGCTGTTAAAACACTTCCTGTAACAACACTTGCAGGTGGCGTGCTTACGCTTACCCCAGGTAGATATTTCATTGGTATTGAGAAATTCCAGACTGGTGACAACTACGGTCTTCAGTGCGCTTCAAGCATCTTTACTGCAAACACTGTTTATGCTAACCTGAATGGCGGTGCATACACTCCTTTGAACAGCTTGCTTGCAGGTTTTAACTTTACCCCGATTGTTCGTGGTTTCTTCCGTAGTGTATGTACTGTAACTTCTACAACTAATGCTACCAATGCAACTTGTACGGGTGGTACAGGTACAGCAACTGCTACGCCTGCCAATGGTACTGCTCCGTTCACATATGCTTGGAGCAATGGCCAAACCAATGCAACTGCAAGCAACCTTGTAGCTGGCAACTATTCAGTTACTGTTACTGACGCTGCTGGCTGTTCAGTTACTAACACTGTAACTGTAGGTTCAACTTCAACTACGCTTACAACTAACACACCTACTACTACGAACTCTGCTTGTGGTGGTGCTACAGGTACTGCTTCTGTAAACCCAAGCAACGGTACAGCTCCTTACAACTATACATGGAGTAACGGTGGTAACACACAGACTATCAGCAACATCGCTGCGGGTAGCTATTCAGTTACAATTACAGATGCTAACGGTTGCGTTGGTTCTGTAACAGGTATTGTTGTTAACAATCCTAATGCCCCAACAGCAAGCATCACTGCTTTCACAGCGGTTTCTTGTAATGGTGGTAACAACGGTCAGGCTACTGCAGCTGCAACTGGCGGTACTGCTCCTTATAACTTCTCTTGGAACAACGGTGCTAACACAGCAACTGCTACAGGTCTTGTAGCTGGTGTTTACACTGCCAACATTACTGACGCAGCTTCATGTTCTGGTGTTGCTTCTGTAACAATTTCACAGCCTACTGCATTAGCTGCAACTGTTAACACAGCAGCTACCGCCAATGTATCTTGCTTCGGCGGCAACAACGGTGCTGCTTCTGTAGCAGTAAGCGGTGGTACACCAAACTATGCTTATGCATGGAACAACGGCGGTAATTCAGCTACTATTTCTGGACTTACTGCAGGTACATACACTGTAACTGTGAGCGATGCTAATCTTTGCACAAGAACAGTTTCTATACCTGTAACACAGCCTGCAACTGCTTTGGGTGTTACTGCAAATAACACTGATATTTCTTGCAACGGTGCTGCTAACGGTACTGCAACTGCTTCAGCTACTGGTGGAACTGCTCCATATTCATACACTTGGTCAAATGCTGCCAACGGTGCAACTGCAAACAATCTTGCTGCAGGCACTTACACAGTAACTGCTACCGATGCCAATGGTTGTGTTGCTGCTGCAACTGCTGTAACTGTAACTGAACCTACTGCGCTTAACGTTGGTGTAACTGCAACAGCTGCATCTGTATTCGGTGCTACTGACGGTGCTGTTAACATTTCTGTAGGTGGTGGTACAACTCCTTATTCTTATGCATGGAGTAACGGTACTACAACTCAAGACCTTAACGGTGTTGCTGCAGGTACTTACACTGTGACTGTTACAGATGGTAATGGTTGTACTGATATCCATGTTGCTACAGTTAGCCAACCTTCAACTGTTGGTGTAACAAATGGCAATATCAACATCTCCGTATTCCCTAATCCTACTGAATCAGTTGCTACACTTTCTGTTGCTCTTGTAAACAGCAGCGATGTAACTATCGAAATCAGCAATGTAAGCGGTCAGGTAATCCGTACAATCAGCGATGCAACAGTATTAAACAACCAATACACACTCAATACTACTGAGTGGGCTTCAGGTGTTTACTTTGTTCGCGTAACTGCAGGTAAGGACACAGCTACTTACAAACTCACCAAAAACTAATCAGTAAATACTGATCATATAAATTTGAAAAAGCCTCTGAGTAAATCGGAGGCTTTTTCTTTATAATAAGTTGTATGGTTGAAATTTATGAATCTTGAGATTAGGGATACTATCACAATAAAAAATTTCTATCTAATCATAGAGTAAATCAATTTTAAAAATCGAAACAACTGTCTTACTTTTGTGTTCTAATCCATATTGAATCATTCTCAATTTAAAAAATGCAGTAATGCTTAACATTAACTATTATAAGCGTTAGCATTGCTGAATCTTAATAATCTTTTTTAACTGATTAAATTTTTAAACATCATGAGTTTAATGACCGTAGGACAAAGTTTCCCTCTTTTTGAGAAAAAAGCTGTTGTATCAATCGAAAAAGGAAAAGAATTCGCTACCCTGAAAAATGATTTCGCTAATAGCGAAGAGCGTTGGACCGTAATGTTTTGGTGGCCTAAAGATTTTACCTTTGTTTGCCCAACCGAAATTGCTGAATTCAACAATGCCTATGAAGAATTCCGTGATAGAAACACTACCCTTATCGGAGCTTCTACCGACTCGGAATTTGTACATGCTGCATGGAGAAGAGACCATGATGATCTTCGCGGATTGAAATTTCCTATGTTGGCAGATACTTCAAAATCATTGGGCGAAGAACTAGGTATCCTTGGCGGCAGTGATAAAATTGCTTACCGTGCTACTTTCATTGTAGATCCTCAGAATGTTATCCGTTGGGTAAGTGTTTATGACCTTAGCGTAGGTCGTAATGTTGAAGAAGTAATTCGCGTATTGGATGCATTGCAGACAGATGAGCTTTGTCCTTGCAACTGGAAAAAAGGCGAAGAAACACTACACGTATAATTGTACTTACTGATATTTATCAGCTGTAAATTTAATACTACAATCAAAGGTCTTTTGGAAAACCCGAAAGGCCTTTTTTAAAATCATAAAACAATGTTGAACGAAACTTTAAAAGATTTGCTACTTGACCTAGGTCTTGAAGAAAACTACTCGAATCCAAGTTTGGATATGCTGTTGGCTGGTGATTCAAAATATCTGCGCGATTTGAGAATGAACCTCAAAGGTTTTTGGAAATCGAAAGATTTGAGCGAAAAAGAAGCTCATCTCATCTCGCTAGCAATAGCAAATAACGACAATAATACCTGCCTCGAAAAGGCTTTTTCATTAAAAGCTGAAGCTGCCGGTGCTACAAAAGCAGAAATCGCAGATGCAATAGCATGCGCGTCTTTATTAACCATTAATAATGTTATGTACCGATTCAGACATTTTATGGGAAAAGAATCCTATGAGCAGATGCGTGCCGGACTTAGAATGAATATCATGCTTAATCCAGTGCTTGGCAAAGAGTTTTTTGAGCTTGTTAGCCTTTGTGTATCGGCGGTAAATGGCTGCGAGCAATGTGTTAAATCGCATGAAGCATCACTTATTGCTTTGGGCACTACAGAAAGCAGAATTTTTGAAGCCATTAAGCTTAGTTCTGTAACCAGCAGCATTGGTAAAGTTATATATTGAGATTGAAGCGGCAGTAGATTTGCCACTTTTTTTAAAGATATATAAAAATAATAACATTAATTGGTAACAATAAATGAAAATAAATCATCAACTTTGAGTTTTTATAATATATACAATGTAAACTTTTTTATCAATGTTTTACCTTTCGAAAAAACTGTTATTTCTAACAGCAACTATCAGCTTACTTATTTTTATCGAAGCCTGTCAGACTGATAATCAAGAAGTGAAAAGAAATTCAAAAGCTTTTCCTGGCTTTAACTACTCAAAGGCTGTAGCCTTTGATTATGACGGATCTGAAAAAGGAGATCTGATTATTGAAAAAGGTGAAATTCATTCCACTGTCAAAAAACAGGTAACCTTAAGCAAAGAACAGACAGAAGTACTATTAGCTGCGCTCAACGATACGCTCAGCTATGGGGCAGACATCTCCCGATGTTTCAAACCTCATTTTGGCGTTGTTTTTTATGATGAAAATGATAATCCAAAAGCACAAATCAGCATTTGTTTTTTATGCAATCAACACAACTCTTTCCCCCTCATCAGCGCACAGGAAAAGGTAAGAAGCAGCCACCCCCAAAAACTGCATGGTTACTCTGACAAAGGCAGAAAAATACTCATGGATTTATGCAGTAGTCTAAACTTTTCAAACTGTAGCAGTACAGAAAAATAATTTCCTGAATTGAAATAAAATATTCCTCAAAACAAAAGGTCGAACTTACTCGACCTTTTGTTTTTATTTTGGTATTTAATCTTTTTCATTGCTGTTTTTTCTTATATTTGCTGCAAGGCTAAGACTAGTTTACATAAAAATTTTATAAAGTATTGACTGTCAATAACTTCGGAATTTTTATTTAAACCAGATGAAAGGTTCATAAATTTTGATCAAACCCTAATGAAAATATCATTAAACTGGCTTAAGGAATATGTACATACTGACCTGCCGCCGTCGACAATTATAGAATTACTTACCAATATAGGACTTGAAGTTGAAGGCTGCGAAACTGTAGAAAGCATAAAAGGTGGGCTTAAAGGACTTGTAATCGGCGAAGTAATAGCATGTGGCAAACATCCAGATGCTGAGAAACTCTCTGTGACTAAAGTAAATACAGGCACAGGCGAGGCGCTTTCGATTGTATGTGGCGCCCCCAATGTAGCCATAGGACAGAAGGTTATTGTGGCAAGCGTTGGCGCAACCCTATATCCCTCAAATGGTGATCCTTTACAGATAAAAAAATCGAAAATAAGAGGTGAAGTCTCCGAAGGTATGATTTGTGCCGAGGACGAAATCGGACTAGGCAACTCACACGATGGCATTATGATTTTAGATCAGGATGCTGCCGTCGGTTTGTCGGCCTACGAGTATTTCAACAGTATAGGCGGTTATAAGGGCAAAAAGATTGAAACCGACACCCTTATCGAAATCGGTCTCACGCCAAACAGATCTGATGCAACGGGTCACCTTGGCGTTGCTTTCGACCTCGCTGCTGCTATTCAAATCAACTACGAAGGGCATTGCAGTTTAACAAAACCCGATGTTTCGGAATTTGCTGTAGACAGTTTTACATTGCCTATCAACGTTGAAGTCTTGGATAATGCTCGCTGTCCCCGATACTCAGGTATCTGTATCAGTGGAATAAAAGTCGGCGAATCGCCAGAATGGCTCAAAAACCGCCTGAATGCAATTGGGCTAAATCCAATCAATAATGCTGTAGATATTACCAATTTTGTATTGCACGAATTGGGACAACCCCTACATGCCTTCGATTACGATAAAATTGCTGGCCAAAAAGTAATCGTTCAAACATTGGATGCTGAAACCAATTTTCTTTGTCTTGATGGCACTGAAAGAAAACTACGGAATGAAGACCTGATGATTTGCGATGGCAATTCAAATCCAATGTGTATTGCGGGAGTTTTCGGTGGTTTGGAATCGGGTGTCAGCAACGAAACTGTAAATATTTTTCTCGAGTCGGCACATTTCAATGCCAAAAGTATTCGCAAAAGCAGCATGTCGCACCTGCTGCGTACCGATGCTGCATCTTGCTTCGAAAAAGGAACGGACCCTAACGTCACCGTTTATGCCCTAAAAAGGGCTGCTTTGCTATTTAAGGAAATTTGTGGCGGAACAATAGCTTCAGAAATTATCGACATTTATCCCAAGCCTGTACCTAGGCCAGAGGTTAACCTAAATTATGCTAAAACCAGAAAGCTTATTGGTGTTAATCTCGAAGTTACGACTATCAAAAAAGTACTAGCGGCACTAGACATGCAGATTCTAAGCGAAAACGACGAGTCAGTATCTATTGCTGTGCCAACCAACAAATCGGATGTACTACGCGAAGTGGATGTAATAGAAGAAATACTCCGAATCTACGGCTATAACAATATTGAGGCCTCACAAAATCTGAATGCGGCACTTTCCTTTGCTCAGAAACCCGAAGCAATGAAGGTAAGGAATAAGGTTTCTGAATGGCTTTCAACACTTGGTTTTTCAGAAATGATGGGACTTTCACTGTCAAAGTCGGCTTTTTACAAGGAGTTATACCCCATAGCTCAAGAAACCTTGGTTTTTGTAAATAACACATCGAACCAGCAATTAGATGTAATGAGACCCTCGATGCTGATGGGGATGTTGGAAACAGTGCTACACAATCAGAATCGTCAGCAAAGCGATTTATTTCTGTATGAATTTGGTAAAACCTACCATGTCATTCCGGATGCTAAATACAATGAACAACAACAGCTTTCAATTCTTGTAAGTGGTTTTCGCAACAGTGAAAACTGGCTGAACAGCAAAAGAGAAAAAGTGAGTTTTTACACTTTGAAATCTGCTGTCGAAAATCTGCTTTCAAAACTGGGCATCGAATTAAATTCGGGAAGTTTCAAAGCCGAATACCCCGAAAGTGAAAAACCCTGGGCTTATTCGGTACAATACAAAAGAGGCCGTGATATTATTGTGACAATGGGCCGTGTACATCCCGAAATGGTTTTCGAAATGGATATCAAAAATCCGGTTTTCTTTGCAGATATCAACTGGGATCTGATTTTGCAAATATTAAAAAAACAAAAGGTTCAATACCGTCAATTGGCTAAATTCCCTTCAGTCCGCAGAGATTTGGCACTCATCGTTGACAAAAAGCTGAACTTTGAACAGATTGTGACGATTGCCCGCAAACAGGGTAAAAATTTACTAAAGGATATCAACCTTTTTGATGTATATGAACACAGTGAGCAGCTGGGAGCAGACAAAAAATCATATGCCGTCAGTTATACTTTTCAAGACGAAAGTAAAACACTCAAAGATCAAGAGGTAGAAGATATTATGAACAGAATGATGACAAGTTACGAAAAAGAATTAGGCGCATTCATCAGGAAATAAACTGATAACTTACAGCAGTTATGGCCCATTTAGAAGAAAAATTAGACGAAATATTACTGAAGGCAACAAAGCTGATTGAGCAAAACAACCAATACCGGCGAATCGTAATGGATCTGTCCAACAAAATAAGCTTATTGGAAACTGAAAATAAGGCCCTGAGGGATGAATTGATAGCTAAAGCTCAAAACACTGAGGTTGTCCATGACAAAGAAAAACTCAAAGAACAAATTGAAAAATATCTCAGCGATATTGATTTAAGTATTCAATGGCTGAGCGATTTGGATTAGAAAATTTTATGCATAATATTGAAATTGAAATTGCGGGAAAATCTTACCCTGTTTTAGTCGAAAAGGAAGAAGAAGCACTGATATTTAATCTAGCCGAACAGCTCAACGATGAGATAAGCGACCTCCAGCGTCGTTACGGCAATAAATTGAACAAACAAGATTTTTTATCCATGCTTTTATTTACATATGCAAAGAAATTTAAAGACCTTGAAAATAATTCTAAAAACAATAAAATAGACGAAAAAATAGATACACTTTATCTTATGCTCGACAATGCTCTAGGCCTGAGATAATTTTTGATTAAAATCCCTGAAAGCAACAGCGGATTTCTTTAAAACCAGCCGACAGAATAAGTATGCGGCGCTTTATGTACACTTTTTAATACAACAACTAACATGGAAATAATAATTGGAATAGTAGGATTGCTTGTTGGACTTGGCGGAGGTTTCTTCGGTGGTCAGGCAGCAATCAAAAGCAGCTATCGAAGAAAAGAGGGAGATATTGACTCCAAAATTGAGAAAAAACTAAGCGAAGCCAACAGCAATGCCGAACAGATAGCAACGAAAGCACAGGCTCAGTCAGATAAAATTATTGCTGATGCCAAAGAAAAAAGCGAGGACATCAAACGTAAAAAAATGCTCGAAGCTAAGGAACATTGGGTTCAACGCAAAGAAGAATTCGAATCCAAAACCAGCAAAAGAGAACAGGCTGTCAAAACAGTTGAACTAACGCTAAAAGAAAAAGAAAATGAACTGAAGCTGAAAGAAAAAGACCTGCAGCGTGTAGGCAAAGAAAATGACAAAGTAAGAGAAACGCTCGAAGCGCAATTGCTTACGGTTGAATCTCAAAAAGCAATGCTCGACAATAAAGAACAGGAATTCCAAAAAGGTCTTGAGAAAATCGCCAAAATGTCGGTTCAGGAAGCTAAGGAAGAGCTTATCAAGAACATAAAAGATAAGGCAGAATCGGAGGCAATCACCTTTGTGAAAGACCGTGTAGAAGAGGCCAAACTTACCGCAAACAAAGAAGCAAAGAAAATTGTAATTCAAACTATTCAGCGAATGGCTGCTGAATATACAATTGAAAATACTGTGTCTGTGTTCCAACTCGACTCCGATGACTTGAAAGGTCAGATTATTGGTCGCGAAGGTCGTAACATCAGAGCTTTGGAAGCTGCAACAGGAGTTGAAATCATTGTGGATGACACCCCGGAAGCCATCATCATTTCGAGTTTCGATCCAGTACGCCGCGAAATCTGCCGTTTATCACTACAAAGGCTTGTAGCAGATGGCCGTATCCACCCTGCCCGTATCGAAGAGGTTGTCGCCAAAACCAAAAAACAGATCGAAGAACAAATCATGGAAATTGGTCAGCGCACAGCAATTGAACTGAATATTCACGGTTTACAACCAGCGCTTATCCGCATGGTGGGTCGTATGCGCTTCCGTTCATCTTATGGTCAAAACCTTTTGAAACACTCTATCGAAGTTGCCAAATTGTGTGCTACGATGGCAGCAGAATTGGGGCTGTCACCACGCGAGATAAAACTGGCCAAGCGTGCAGGGTTGTTACATGATATCGGAAAAGTTTCTGAAGAAGAAACAGAGCTTTCGCATGCACTCTTAGGTATGAAACTTTGTGAAAAACATGGTGAAATTCCAGCAGTTGTAAATGCAGTAGGTGCCCACCACGATGAAATTGAAATGAAATACATCATCTCTCCTATCATTCAGGCTTGCGATGCTATCTCAGGTGCTCGTCCGGGTGCAAGACGCGAGATTTTGGAAAGTTATATGCAGCGTATCAATGAACTGGAGCAAATTGCTATGAGCTATGAAGGTGTGCAGAAAGTATATGCCATGCAGGCGGGTCGCGAACTGCGCGTAATTGTTGAAGCAGAAAAAGTTACTGATGAAAAATCAGATGAATTGTCATTCCTGATTTCGCAGCAGATACAAAACGAGATGCAGTATCCAGGACAAATAAAAGTTACAGTTATCCGCGAAAAACGCTCTGTAGCTTTTGCAAGATAATTTAAGATACACAAATAATATTGGCCTGCCGCTATAAAGTGGCAGGTCTTTTTCATTCAGCTGTCTATGAATGCACTAAACAAGGCTTTGGAAAAGCTCTATTTCAGGTGGATACCTAAGCATCTCAACCATATTGCGGAAAATATTGCCTTAAAAAAAAGAAACATATCTTTTTTGGCAATCAATGCTCTTTTCAGACAAAAAAAATTTGAAATTAGCTTGTCTCCATCCTTATATGGCGACAGTTATATCATCAAAGGAATTGTACCTTTACAAAAGAATGATCTTTTGAGAACTATTGAGGATGAATTAATTGTTATATTCAGATTAGACAAAGATTTTAATATTATTGTAATAACAGCATACAGCTCTATCGATGAACATTGACATGATAAACCCTGACGATGAACTGATTCAGGAAATGAAAATTGAAGACCTAAAAAAAATGGTCGAAGAATTAGCGTTTGAAACTTTTACGCGGGCTTCTGTTGTTATTGACAATTTTGAAAAAACTGAGCTTTCAGATGAATCTGATTTTTCGGCAAGTGAATAAATCTAGTCATAAATGAAATTATTTTGGCTTTCCCCTATACTTTGTTTGTTGCTGAATTCATGCTACGCTGATTACAGTTTAAAATCAGAAGAAGGGAACTTCATCGTGAATTTTCCGGGCGAACCCACAAAAAAAGCAATACGCCTACCTATTAGAGATGGCAGTGAATTAGACGTGGTGACCTATAATTATTTTAGTGCTGACTCAAATATTGTTTATCTGCTTTCTTACAATAACATACCCGATTACGCGAGTTCAAATCCCGACAGTATACTCGACAAGGCAAAAATAGGACCTGCCCAACGAATGCGCACTAGTATTGTAGAGGAGAAAAAATTGAAGCTTCAGGGATTTCCGGGACTTTATTTCAAGGGATTGGGATTGGATATTGCAATGGTTTATTATATTTACATTGTAAAAGATAGAATGTATCAGTTGGCCATTCTGAATAAAATTCCCAGAGAGCCTGAGGAAGCTGAAATAAAATCCTTTATGGGCAGTTTTAAATTGTTGAAAAATCCTTGAATTACTTTTGGCTGGCTGATATATAAATCACTAAACTCTGGTTCATGAAAACTATCTCCATCTTACTACTAATCTATATATTTCCAACACAAATATTATTTTCGCAGGATTTTAAATTCAAAATAAGTTCTGAAAGACCGGTTTTTCATGTTTCATTTCCGGCAGAACCTGAAATTAAAAATATTGTAAAAAACCAATATACTGCAAAGCAATATTCAGTTTTTCATAATAATACAGTCTACAGTTTCAGTGTATTAACAATACCGGATAGTATTGAGGATAAACAGTTCGTAATGAATTCCATTCATCTAGGTTTTAAACAGTCTATGGACATTTTCAAAAAATATGAAATCTGTCTGAACGATAGCAAAATTTGCGGTATGTATTACGAAGGCATTTCTAAGAAGGTTAATACTTTAGCGCGTTTTCATATTTATTTCCATAAAAATTATGTTTTTTTTATTGGACTGAATCAGGCAAAGAAAATACCGTCCAAAAAACAGATGGAAAAATTTATGAAGACAATTCATATTGAATAGCAACTGTTAAAATAAAATTTCGAGAACTCCGAATAATGAAATAAAGTCCTTTATAGACAGTTTTAAATTGCTGTAAATAGCGTTAATTTATCTAAACACTCCAAAACCAATTATTATGAAAAATCAATTGCTGCTAATCCTTTTTTTAATGCTTGCCAACATTGCCTTTTCCCAAAAGTTTTCCCACAAAGTTAATTCTGAGGAAGGTAAATTCAACCTTGCATTTCCTGTAAAACCTGTTATTGAGAAAAATGAGACTGATGGTATTAATACCGCCATGTACCTTGGACAATTGGAAAAAAAAGTATTTCTTTTTAGCTATACTTTGGTCCAGGAATCACCTGTTGGGCAAGCCGAGATTTTAGAAACTGCGCTAAAAGCTTTCACTGAATCAACCGCAATAGAGGTAAAAACCAAAAGAGAAATTAAAAAAGGAAAGACTACCGGCCTCTATGGCGAAGGTTCATCAAAATCAGGTTTACACGTTGCCTATGAGGTTTATTTTCAAAATAATATCCTTTATCAGATCGGTGTAATGAGCGAAGAAAAAATTGAAAGTAAGGCGATGAAATCTTTCTCAAAAACACTGATTATAAAATAATTATTTTGCCTCATGCATCGATGATTGAAAGTGCATCAACAGTCTTAAGAAAATCTATTGTTTTGGTAAGATCTTGATGAAAAATTCTATCTTCTTCAATTGGCGCTACAATTTTTCGATAAGATTCCAATACTTTTTCAATTGCACTTCCGCTTTTACCTGCTCTGAGCCAGAGTCCCTGTGCCGCTGCCATAAATTCAATGGCTAAAAGACGTTCCAGATTCTCCACAACTCTGTACAGCTTTGTTCCAGCATTGGCAGCCATGCTTACATGGTCCTCTTGTCCATTGCAGGAAACAATGGAGTCGACTGAGGCCGGCGTACAGAGTTGTTTGTTTTGACTAACAATGGAGGCGGCGGTGTATTGACCAATCATTAATCCGGAGTTCAGTCCTGAATTTTTAGTAAGGAAGGCCGGCAAACCACGCTGACCACTTATGAGTTGATAGAGTCTTCTTTCTGAAATACTGCCCAATTCTGCAAGGGCCATTGCCATAAAATCGAGCGGAAGGGCAAGCACTTGCGCATGAAAATTGCCGCCAGAAAGAATGGCATCTGTTTCGGGGAAGATATTTGGATTATCGGTCACACTGTTTATTTCAGTCTCGAGAACCGATTTTACATAGGCAATGCAGTCTTTAGTAGCACCATGAACCTGCGGAACACAACGGAATGAATAGGGATCCTGCACCACATTTTTGGGTTGACTTGCCAATTCGCTGTCTTGGAGAAGACCCCTGATATTTTTGGCAGTTTTGAGCTGCCCTGCATGAGGCCGTATGAGGTGCAAACGCTCATCGAATGGTGACATTACACAACCGAAAGCATCAGCAGACATCGCAGCAACAAGATCGGCAAGTGCTGAAAGACGTTCTCCTTCTATCATTGCCCAAACACCATAAGCCAATGAGAACTGTGTACCATTGAGTAGGGCTAAACCCTCTTTCATTTGTAACTTTAGTGGCTCCCAACCTCTTTGCTTCAATAGTTCTGAAGCCACTTTCCGCTCTCCTGAATCCCAAAATTCTCCTTCTCCAATCAAGGGAAGACTCAAATGCGCCAAAGGAGCCAAATCGCCCGATGCACCCAAGGAACCCAATTGAAAAATTACTGGATAAAGTTCTGCATTGTAGAAATCTGCTAGACGATGCAATGTAGCTGAACTAATACCGGAGTGTCCATAAGACAGATTTTTAATTTTTAGCAGGAGCATAATTTTCACTAGTTCAGGCGGAACAGTGTCTCCAATCCCAAATGCATGAGATTTAACCAAATTATGCTGAAGTGTTTCCAATGCCTCTTTTTCGATTTTAACATCGCAGAGTGATCCGAAGCCGGTATTAATTCCGTAGTAACTTTTATCAGATGCGGCTACTTTACTTTGAAGATAGGAATAACAACCTTCAACTTTCTGTTTTGCGTCATCCGAAAGTTGAACAACTGATTTGCTTTTTAGAATTTCCTTTAGTCTGTTAATGTTTAAGAAATCGAGACCAATCGTATACATAGATCGTTTTATTAGATGCAATGGTTAATGATGCAAAATTAACAAATCTCAAATGCATTCAGCTTTTACTGAATTATTTTTTCAGATAAAACAAATGGCAGATTGATAATATATTCTATTTAATTTCAAAATTTTAATTTTTTATACAACCAAAATATTAAAATTATTTGAATCTGAATATATAATCTTAAATTTGCACTGTCTATATTCAAAATATGATAATTACTACTTCAATTTCTGCAAAATTACGCATCTTATGGTCAGTACTGCTATCGCTTGTACTGAGCAGTTCGGCATTTGCCGAAGTGTATTTTCTGAATAATGATGATTCGTTCAATTTAGAATTATCATTGTTTGATGAAGAGTCGAAGGCAGAGAGTGAAAAATCAGAGGAAAAAGGAGAAAGAAATACTGGTGAAAATACATTTGAAATCAGTGGCGCCGATGGAGAATTCGACAGTGTTGTCTCTAATCTATGCGCTTCGTCAAAACTAAACACGCTTTCTCCCTGCAGTTGTTCCTATCTTTATTATCCACATATCAATCCTGCCCAATTGGCAGTGTTTCGCGAATTACTCCTTGGAGAAAATTCGCTGTTTGTGCTTTATCACAAACTTATTTTCTACGAACTGATATCTAATTTGCATTAAGACCAAAGTATTGGTCAAAAACGGCTCTGAAAGCCAGTAAAATCCTTTTGTTCTCACAAAATGGATTTCTATTCAATGCATTTAAATCAGGAAAATAATGGAAAATAATAAAAAAGCTCCAAAAGAGGGCTTTGCAGGGCTCATCCAAAATTGGAAAGCCGATGCCGTTTCAGGTTTTTTAGTGTCGCTTATTGCATTGCCGCTTAGTTTAGGCATTGCAGGAGCATCTGGATTTCCACCTATAATGGGTGTAATGACTGCCATTGTGGGTGGTCTGCTTGTTGCTTTTTTTTCAGGTTCGGCCCTAACAATTAAAGGCCCGGCTGCAGGTCTGATAGTAATTGTTGCCGCTTCGGTCGAAGCCCTGGGGAAAGGCGATGCAAGCTTGGGCTGGCAATTGACATTGGGCATTGTTGTGATTGCAGGTTTATTACAAATCATTTTTGGATTGCTCAAAATAGCTTCTCTTGCTAATTTCTTCCCACTATCGGCCGTACATGGGATGTTAGCAGCAATTGGCATTATTATCATGTCTAAACAACTGCATTTTGCCATTGGTATTGCACCATCTGAACTAGCCGGAAAAGAGCCTGTAGAATTGCTGGAGATGATTCCGCAGAGTCTGATGAGTATGAATTACAATATAGCACTCATTGGGCTTATAAGTCTGATCATTCTTTTCGGGATGCCGATGATTAAAAATAAATTTGTAAAGGCAATACCTGCCCCTTTGCTTGTAGTGATCGTAGGCGTTGCTATGGGGCAGATTTTGAACCTTGGCAATCCTGAAATTGCAAACCTAAAACCACTTGTTAACCCCGGTACTTTCGAACTTAGTTTTAAAAATATCAGTTTTGCAGGTTTTGGATTCGAAACCTTGTACACGGCGCTGACTTACCTTTTCCTTTTCACCATAATCGGTTCATTGGAATCTGTTCTCACGGGTAAGGCCATTGATTTGCTGGACCCATGGAAACGCAAGGCAAGACTGAACAAAGACCTAATTGCTGTGGGCATTGGAAATATGATTGCAGGACTGCTTGGCGGCTTGCCAATGATTTCGGAAGTAGCTCGAAGCTCGGCCAATATCAACAATGGTGGAAAAACGCAATGGGCAAATTTCTTCCACGGTATATTTCTGTTGCTTTTTGTTGTCCTGCTTGTTCCGGTGATAAAAATGGTACCAATTGCAGCTTTATCGGCCATGCTGATATTCGTTGGCTATCGTTTGGCTTCACCTAAAACTTTTTTCCATGCTTTTGAAACCGGCAGGGATCAACTCTTCGTTTTTGTTACAACTATAGCTGTAACATTATTTACAGATTTACTGCTGGGTATTTTTGCCGGAATCCTACTTGAATTTATTATTGATCTTATAAATGGTCAAAAACTGAAAAATTTATTTATTGCACCAGTAAAAATAGATACAAAAGGCAACGAATATCATATAAACATCGAAGGTGCCTGTACCTTCAGCAACTGGATTTCCTTTGAACGAAAATTGAGTTCCTTGCCTTCAAATGCCCATATTTATATCAATGCCCAAAATGCTAGTTTCTTAGACCATACTTTCATGGAAAACATTTTGCATTTACAGGATGAACGGGCACATGATGGCGGAGAATTGCAACTTATTGGTTACGAAGATATGATTCGACTATCAAAAGACTGTACGAGTGGCTGTTTGAGAAAACCCAAAGCCCTTCAGCACTAATTTATTTCTTGTGAAACTTTAATCACATAATTCGGAATTATTTACGGCTATTTTGTGCCTTTTAATTTGCTTCGTACAATATGAAAAACGAATATTTTGATCTTCAACATAGCTTACATAAACTTGCTCACTACCTTCCTTCTCAATCTGCGCTCAAAGATTTTATTCATCACAATACGCTGCATGCATTTCAAGAGCTTAAATTTCATGAAGCGCTACAGCATTCCTCCAATATTTTTGGCTATAAAACTTATCTGAATCTTTCTGATTACAGACAGCTTTACGCTGAAAAACAGATTTCGGATTTAGTTTTGGATAAAATTCTGGAAGCTAAAAAGGGAAAGGAAATCGACATATGGAAGAAAAAACTACTGATAGATGACTTCGATGAGGCTTTAACAGCAAGAATCGGAAGACTGAGAAATCTATGGAAAAGCAATTTCAAGGTCAATCCCGACAAAGAAGTTCACAGTATTCTTTTCAAAGTAATAGGTGCCTTTCTCGACCAGGGTGTATCCATCTGGAAAATGCCGGCTACAGAGCTTGAATTTTGGGAGGTATTGAGAGATCTGGAAACTAAATCCTTCAGCTCTTTTTTCCGCAGCAGTGCTGCAAGAAAAATGCTAAAAGAAAACAGCTGTACCATTGAAAGTCTGCTTAGTGAAATTGTAGGAGAAGAAAGGCTTTATGAAAGATATCTTTTCGATCAACAGTTTGCACACCCAGGCTGGAGCGGAATGGTTGCGGTTTTAGAACATCAGGGAGACAGTTTGCTCGATTCCAGAAAAATCAGTTTGCAAGATTTTATCAAGTTCGAATTATTACTTGAGTATGATTTTTTGTACACAAAATTTGATGGTAAGATCCCCAAATTTAACACTGTTGCTGAAAATATCTCTGGCGATTTATTCGAAGAAATTGCATATTCCGAACTTTTTGAGTGTTACAGTTTATGGCAGGAAGCCTTTGAATGGAGCTATTACGACCAGGTGCTCAAAGGTATTAAGCAGGCTGATACGCTAACTACTACGCATAATGGACGCAGTTTTCAAGCTATGCTTTGTATCGATGACCGGGAATGTTCTTTCAGACGTTATATTGAAAAACTTGATGCAGAATGTAAAACCTTTGGCACCCCCGGTTTTTTCAACATCGATAGTTTTTTTCAGCCCGAGCACAGTAAATTCAGTACAAAAATTTGTCCTGCGCCTGTATCGCCAAAACACATCATAAAAGAAGAAGCCAATAATAATAAACAGGCTAGGGATGCACATTTTAGTCAACGCAGCCATACGCTGCTAGGAGGTTGGCTTGTTTCACTTACATTAGGTTTTTGGTCGGTCATACAATTGTCGCTGAATATTTTCAGACCCAAACAAAATGCTATGCTGGTGAGCTCATTCAAACATATGGGCAAAGACTCGAGGCTTGTAGTTGAACACAGTGGAGAAACCCTGAGGGGTTTTCAGCTAGGTTATACCATCGATGAAATGACAGACCGAATCGAAGCCTTGCTAAGAAGCATTGGTTTGATTGATCATTTTGCGCCCATAATTTATGCGATAGGTCATGGTGCTAGTTCGGTTAATAATACGCATTATGCGGGTTACGACTGTGGTGCATGCAGCGGACGACCCGGATCGGTCAATGCAAGAACCATAGCCATGATTGGCAATCATCCAAAAGTGAGAGCAAAACTGGCAGAAAGGGGAATTTACATTCCAGAAAACACCAGATTTATTGGGGGTTTGCACGAAACAACCCGCGATGAAATAGAATTTTATGACGAACCAGAACTAGATACCAATTTGGTTGAGCATCATAAAAAGAATCGGGAAATATTTATCAAAGCACTGTCATTGAATGCAAAAGAACGTTCAAGAAGATTTATGCTCACCGACTCACATGCCAATCCAGAGAGGGTTCACAAGCGAGTAAAACTTAGGGCAGTATCACTGTTTGAACCCAGACCTGAGCTGAACCATGCCACCAATGCCCTTTGCATTGTTGGACGAAGAGAACTGACCGACCACTTGTTCCTCGACCGAAGAGCCTTTATGAACTCTTATGATTATAAAATTGATCCCGATGGCAAATACCTGCTAAATATACTCAGAGCAGCAACGCCCGTTGTTGGAGGTATTAACTTGGAATATTATTTCTCGAGAGTAGACCCTTACCGACTTGGGGCAGGCACCAAGTTGCCTCACAATGTAATGGGTCTTATTGGTGTTGCCAATGGCATGGAAGGTGATCTGCGTACGGGACTCCCCTATCAGATGGTGGAAGTTCATGACCCAGTCAGGCTAATGATGATCGTTGAACAATACCCTAATGTGGTACTAAAGGTTATCAAAAGCAGCGAAGCCACCTATGAATGGTTTAAGAACGCATGGGAGCATCTTGTAGTCGTCTGCCCCGAAACCCATGAATTTTATTATTTCAAAGATGGAGAATTTATCGAATACAACCCTATCAGCAAGCCGTTGGAATCCAAATCAGATTTTAATGCGCAGATTGAGTCCAGCGAAAGCAACTTTCCAGTTTACATTATAAAAGATTAAAGATGGATCTTACACCATATATTCAGACTTTTATTCTGATACCGCTTATTGGTTTTTTTATCAGTCTAGTTGTGATGCATGGCCGGGAGAAATGGCTCTCGGCTATTGCTTATACTACCGCCGGATTACAGCTTTTTTTGTTTTTACCTTTTTTGGTTTATTGGATCATTCAAGGTGCTCCAGTTTTAAATCTAACAGAATTTGCATTGTACGAATCGAGCGATTATGTTTTTTTGGTAGACTTTTTCTTTGATGAAATTACTGCCGTTTATCTCTTTGTAGGGTCAGTTTTGACCTTTCTTATCACGATTTATTCCCGTTATTACCTACATCGGGAAAATGGATATAAAGGCTTTTTTAATAGTATTTTATTATTGTATTTAGGTTATAACTGGACCATATTTTCCGGCAATTTTGAAACGCTTTTTATCGGCTGGGAAATTTTAGGGCTTTCATCCTTTCTGTTGATAGCTTTTTACCGCGAACGTTATCTGCCTGTTCGCAATGCAATCAAAGTATTTTCAATTTATAGAATAGGCGATGTAGGTATTTTGATGGCGATGTGGGCAAGTCATCATTTGTGGCACGAAAATATAACCTTTTTAAAACTGGAGAACTCAGAATTGGTGCACGAGCAAATTAGCGGACATAGTGCTGTAGGTATGTTTATAGCCTTTATGCTTTTATTGGCAGCAGCTGCAAAATCGGCACAATTACCTTTTTCCTCATGGCTACCCAGAGCCATGGAAGGGCCAACACCCTCGAGCGCAATATTTTACGGCTCACTTTCTGTTCATTTTGGTGTTTTTCTACTGCTAAGAACCTATCCACTTTGGCATGAACAAATTATCGTCAGAATCAGTATTGGAGTGTTAGGTCTGATATCTGCCATTGTGGCTACCCTCATCAGCAGGGTTCAATCATCGGTAAAACCTCAAATTGCCTATGCATCCATTGCTCAAATCGGAATCATGTTTATAGAAGTTGCCTATGGTTTTGAGACACTTGCCCTTATTCATTTTGCAGGAAATGCATTTCTGAGGACTTATCAACTATTGGTTTCTCCTTCCATAGCCAGTTATCGCATCCGAGAACAGTTGTATAATTATATACCAAGACCAATCACAATTGAAGATTCACTGCCTCGAAGACTGGAATACAGTTTTTATATGCTTTCTGTTAAAGAATGGAATCTCGATAACTTTATCAATAAGATAATTTTTACGCCTCTAAAAAAATTAGGGCAAAAAATAAACTTCATAAACATTCGAAACCTCTTTATTTTCTTTATGCCAGCATATCTGCTTGGTGTATATCTATTATTTAACAAATCTATCATTCCAGCACAAATCGAACCCTATTTGTCGGAGATCTTTGCACTACTTTCTCTATTAATGGTTTTGAGGGCATTTGGCGAACGTAAATTTCCCAAACTTGCCTGGCTTTTTATTCTACTGAATCACTTTTGGATAGTCTTGGCTGTAAATTTCAATGAAAATTTTGATCTAAGTCATAGCTTGATTTTTTTAAGCGGAATTCTACCAGCATCACTCATTGGCTATATTGTACTCAATATACTTGCAAAAAAAGAATCTAGCAATTTCAGCCTCAATCAGTATTATGGACATGCCTTTGAATACCCCAGGCTGTCAATCTTGTTTTTGCTCTCCTGCCTTGGACTGATGGGATTTCCAATAACAATGTCTTTTATTGGAGAAGATTTGATTTTAAGCCATATTCACGATAGCGACTTTTTATTGGCCTTCCTGATGTCATTAAGTTTTATTATGGGTGGTATAGCTGGAATCAGAATGTATGCAAGATTATTTTTGGGGCCTCACATCAAAACCTATCATGCTGTACCATTTAAAAATTCGTAATTCAATCAATATTGCTTCATCCAGGAAAAATACTTCTCTACAATATTAACTTTATTGTCCTGAATATAATCTAAAAAGGCTTTTGCTACCGGCGAAAGCCTTTTATTTTTGAGATAAACCAAACGCCAGTGACTGTCAATTGGAAAACCTTCTTTTTTTATGATTTTAATTTGCTCGTTTTCAAGTTCATTTTTTATGCTTACCAAAGGCAAAAGCGAATAGCCCAAACCAGCTATAACTGCCTGTTTAACTGCTTCATTCGACCTGAGTTGAAAACGGTATTTAGGGTTGTATTTGTTCAAATCGAAAAAACGTTGCATAATGAGTCTTGTTCCAGAACCTTCTTCCCGATGAATTAGAGGCAAAGTATTTAAATCCAAATCAAAATTACCATTTCTATCTCCAACCAAATAAAGCCTATTAGACATGAGCAATTCTTCCTTCAACTCAATATGCTCCGGTAAAACATTTATCATGGCGTAATCTACTTCATTTTTCTCAAGGCTAAGAATAACAGCTCTTCTGTTTGTGACATCAATATCTACATCAACACCTTCATTTGCGTCGATAAAACCTTTCAGATAAAATGGCAAAACATATTTTCCGGTCGAGACAGATGCAATTTTGAGCTTTCCTGCCAGTAAACCTTTGTATTGTTTGGTTTTATAATCAATAAAATCGACATCCTCTAAAATTTTACTAACAATCTGATAGAGCTCCATGCCAAAATCGGTAATTTGCAACTGCCTTCCAAGTAATTCAGTAATAGGTATATCAAATTGTTCCTGTAGGTTTTTCAACTGAATGGAAACAGCTGGCTGAGTCATATTTAATGATTCTGCTGCCTTAGTTATACTGCGGCAATCAACTACTTTTTGAAAGACTCTTAGTTGATGAAGTGTGTAATTCATAATAATATTTTATAGATTAAACCACCATAATAAATATAAGTTTATAATTTACATTCATATTTTTGTAATTATTTTAATTTAGTATAAATATTATTTATGAATCTTGATTTATTGCTCAGCAATCTTAGCAGTCCTGCATTACTTTTCTTCGCTTTGGGAATTTTTGCCGTGCAGGTAAAAGCGACCTGAATATTCCCGAAAATTCTTCAAAATTTATATCTCTCTACCTTTTATTTTCGATTGGATTTAAAGACGGCCAAGAACTATCACACAGTAATTTCAGTCTCGAAATACTATGGTCGGTACTACTGGGAATTGCCTTTTCCATTATTGTCCCCATTTACAGCTTTTATCTTCTGAAAAGAAAACTTGGAGTTCAAAATGCGGGCGCAATTGCTGCTGCTTATGG
>CAMDAB010000062.1 GCA_945888475.1 Saprospira grandis DSM 2844
AGTGGAAAGATTAAAAGAGGAACCGATCTCGTCCCATGACGAGAGCGCTCCACGCAGTGAAAGAAACATAGTTCCGTGAAGCGAATGAAAGATAATGCTTGTCAGGTTGCCACGCTGTAGCGCTATTTTCGTTCTTTCCTGGCGGCTAAGAACAGGCCGCTCCGCTGGAGCAAAATCCTTTCAAATTTTAGCTGCCCCTCTTTCTTAAAGAGAGGGGCTATTCCGTTCCGTCACATCGGCGAAAAGTACGGAAACGGAACGGAATGGGCAGAGTCGGCCGGCCCTGCAGCTTGCTATCGACTCAACCACTTTGATGCTTTGAGTCCAGTCCCATCGGGACGACCTGTTCTTAGATTATAAGCAACGTAGATTAGAATGAGCCCCATAGGGGTGACCTAAAATCGTTCGTCAATTATTCCAATGAATTTTGAAATTATTTTAGCTATTTTTACGTTTTCAATTTATAAATATTGCAAAAAATACAGATGGAAAAGCGCATAAAAATTGTTAAAAAAGGCCATGATGACGGGAATTTGCTCTATTGGATTACACTATCTGCTAGTGAAAGAATGTCTGAACTGGAAAAAATTCGCGAACTGATTAATCAAAGAATATATGGAACTCAACAAGGATTTCAGAGAGTTTGTAGCATTGTTAAACGAACACTGGGCTGAGTCGGCCGGCCCTGCAGCCTAGTATCGACTCACTATTTCTGCATTCTGTACATCTTCATTCTTTCCAGATCCTCTTTCTCTTTATCCAGGTTGATGTCACCTTTTTTAGGTTTGAATTTGTAAGTAAACTGAACCATAAAATAGCGCTGCAATACCGTGGTGATATTGGTTTCGATAAAAGTTTCGGTAAAGTTTCTCGAAATGCTATTGTTTTGACCAAGAATATCGAAGGCCTGAAGGGCAATTTCTCCCTGTTGATTTTTGAAAATCTTAGTAGCTATACTTGCATTCCAAAGAATAAAGTTTTGATCGAAGCCATCGCCCAGACCGCTATAATACTGATGCGAAGCATCGGTGCGGAATACCAGGGTTTTCCAGGGATTCCAATAAAATCTGATTTTGCTATTCTGGTTTAAGAATTTACTGTTCAAATTGGCATTCAAACTGTTCAATGTTCCGTTTAGGGCAGTACTGGACGAAATAGTGAAATCAAGCTTTGAACTGATATTGCTGCTTAGGGTAATACCAAGTGAACCAGTGGGTGTATGGGCATAATTCAGTTCCTCGTTAATGAGACCTGGAGTGCGGTTGTAATTGGCAGAGATATTAAAATTCAAATTCGATTTGATAACTTTCAAAGGCATTCCTATGGTGGTATATGCCATTGTTGTAATTCTGTTGGAAAAATTTACAGGGCGAGATATTTGAGTGCCCCTTGCCAGTGCAACCCCGTATAGCACTGTATCGTTTTGTGCGATAAAGTTACTGTTACCAATGTAATTGTGCGTGAAGCTCATGCTCAACATAGAGAAAAACATACGATTCTTCTCAGGATTTGGTGCAGCATAATGAATATTGAAACGGTGAGAATCCTCTTGTTTTAGTCCAGGGTTCCCAACATTGAGCTGTAATGGATTACTATTATCAACAGCTTCCTGCAATTGCATGATCGTAGGCGCATTGGTATTTGAACGGTAAAAAGCGCGCAGATTTTTGGTATTGGAAATCTTATAACGGACCGATGCAAATGGCAATACACTGAAAAAATCGAGATTGTCCTTGAAAAGACTTGGATAGGTCTGATTAACCGACAGTCGGGCCCATTGTACATTCACTCTGGCCTGAATATTCAGTTTGTCTTTGTTGTAGCGCCAGCCAATTCCGCCCTGCTCGGTATGATAGGTATTGTCCGATAGGGTAGAAAGAAAGGTATCCAAACGGTTGTAGCTTTCAGAAAGGGGATCAAAACTGTTTGTGCTTTTGTCAATATTATTCAGATTCAAAGAAGGATTGTAAATGAACTGCAATTGAGAAAATTTACCAATTGGCTCCCCATATTCCAAACGCACTGAATATGAATTTTCAAATTGATCAAGATCTGAGTTTTGGTCGAGGGTGTCAGACCTCAATGTAGCATCAGCAATGGTAATGTTATTTGCGCCCAATTTACTGTTGGCAACATTACTTTTGTGATCATTTGTCAACGTAGCACTGATGGTTCTGCCTAATTTTTTAAAGGCATGGTTGTATGTGATAGAATTGTTTAAGGTCCATGCCATTAAATCGGATTCGAACAATCTTTGAGTAGAATTTAACAAATTACCTGATCCGATAGCTATCGGATTAAAACTTTCACCGAAAAGATCCGATTCCCCACGATTTGTTTGCATGCTAAATCGTGGTGCAATAGTAATATTGTTTCTTTCGTTGAATTTATGCTCCATTCGGAAATTAGCCCGATGGTTCATGTTTTGTGAGGTGTTATATTCATTTTCAAGGTAACTCAGCCCCGAATCACGCGCCGAAACAAAGAGCTGATCGGCAAAATTATCTTTAAAATTATCGGTATAATTAAAAAAGTAGGATGCGGTAAAATCAGTTTTTTTGCCCCATTTGTCAGTATAATTGATTCCAAATGCATTGGTGTTCGTGATACCGCCCTGGTCATTGATCAAAAACTGTCCTACATTGGAATTACCTCCGCCCCAGCTGCCACCGCCGCCGCCCATGCCTCCGCGACCACCGCCGCCACCCATACCACCACGACCACCACCGCCACCGCCGCTCATAACACCGGCCAAGTCATCCGATGAGAAATTTTGCTCATTGGTATTATTGAATTGTCCTACTACGGTAATTCTGCGACTTTCTTTAAATGAGTTAATTACCCCGCCGGCTTTGTAGCGGATATCGCCATTGTTAAAATCATCATCGTGCCCGCCTGCGGCATATACGCGTCCGAATGTGCCACTTCTATATTCAGGTTTCGAAATGATATTGATGGTTTTTTGGGTATTTCCATCATCAAAACCAGAGAATCTCGATTGGTCGCTGCCTTGATCAAAAACCTGAACCTTGTCAATCATTTCGGCCGGAATGTTTTTCAACGTAGCTTTTGCATCATTGCCAAAAAATGGCTTGCCATCCACCAAAACCTGTTTTACATCTTCGCCCTGCGCCTGTACTTTTCCATTCTGAATACTGATACCTGGCATTTTTTCTATCAAATCTTCAGCAGTGGCATCCGGATTGGTTTTAAAAGCATTGGCATTATACTCAACTGTATCATTTTTTAAAACGGCAGGTGGAATGCGCCCTACTATATTTACTTCGATAAGTACAGATTCGGCAAGTTGAATTTTTCCGAGCTCCTGATTTTTGTCCTGAACAAATATTCTGCGGCTGTAATTAGAAAAACCCACAAATGAAATCGAAAGTCGATAAGAACCCGGAGCAGCCGAAATTTCAAATTTTCCGTTAGCATCGCTTGAAGTGCCGCTTATAATGCTGTTGTCATAAGTCGATTCCAAGGCTACGTTAGCTCCAGTGAGTGGGCTTTGAGCAATAGAATCCACAATAGTGCCGCTTATCTTGTAGTTTTGTGCCGATAGCGTAAATGCAAAGAAAGGCAACAGAATTATTCCAAGTATATTTTTCATAGTAAGGTTTGAAGATATTTTTTTGTAAAAACTTCTAAAAATAGAGCGTTTTTTTGGTTGTTTTTTAAGTGATGGCTTTTTACTTTATTTTTATCAGGCTTTTTAGACAAAATGCAGCTTTATAATGCCATAAATTAAATTTATGTTCAGTATTTTGTTGTAAAATTTGAATCAAAAATTTGATAGACCTTCATTTTTGTCAAAATTTTAAGCTCCTTTTTAATTTTTAGTTAAAGCAAAAGAGATGAAAATTCGCAGCCTGTACTTCTTTTTTATGCTAATTCTAATGTCGGCCTGTGCCAAAAAAACACTGCCTGTTTATCCTGTAAAGACCATTAATAATTGGCCGGAGGACAGCAAGCCCTGCAATTTTGATTCCGTCTCAAATGTATATTTTGAAATGCAGCGCGACGATCAAAATTTATACCTGCACATTAAAACGACAGAACTTGCCACTCAAATGAAAATCCTCAGACATGGACTCAGTATCTATTTCGACCCGAATGAAGGAAAGAAGGAATCGATTGGCTTTACCTTTCCTGTAGCCTTACCCGATTCGCTTGCCCGTCGATTTGGCGGCCGTGGCGAAGGTCGCGGAGAGGGCAGAGGCGAGAATGAAAAAGGAGACAAACAAAATGGTCCTCCAAATTTGGAACAGATGCAACGCCGTATGCTGCAGCGTATGTACAAAAACTTTAGTGAAAGACCCAAAGAAATGCAACTCAAAGGCTTCGGGGACAAGAAATCAATAATATTGGGCAAAGACCCTTCAGATATTCAGGTTGATCTTGAGCTTGGTGCTGATAATTCACTCAATTATTATGCTGTAATTCCAATCCAAAAGATAAAAGCGCAAAGTGAAAAGAAGAAAGGCAATTTTTCTGTTGGAATTGTAAGTGGCTATCTGATAGTGGATGAAAATTCAGGTCAGCAAATGGGTGGTTTTGGCGGCGGCGGTCTGGGAGGCAATCCTCAGATGAGCGAGGAAGAACGCACCAAACGTCGTGAATTTATGATGAAATTGATGGAGCAAATGACTAGGTCGGTAAAGATATGGTTTGTACCGGAAATGAAATAGATTTTCAGAACGTCAGATATCAGATTGTCAGCGAATTCTTAGCAGTGGCTGAAAATCTGCTTTATTAAGACCTCTAGCTGAAAATCTGACATCTGAAAATCTGATATCTGTTCAGAGTAAATACGGAAAAATAGCCCTTCTCTTCTTGGGATATTCATCCCCAAATTTTTCGTGATACCAATTATGGTGTGCTACTGCGCGTGGCAGTAAGTTTGCCATGGTCCAAATTGCAAAGGATAGCGCCGGAGTTGACCAAAGCATGAGCGCAAAGCCTGTCCATTCTATGATTTCGCCAAAGAGATTGGGGCAGGAGACATAGCGAAAAAGTCCACGAATTGGGATTTTATAGCCTGTCTCGCCAGGTTTGCGCAGTGAGAGCAAAATGCTATCAGATTGCCAGTTAATGAACATGCCTAGTAAAAATACAGCCAGACCTAATACAAAACGACTATCTCCAAGCCAGGCCTCCCCATATTTCGAAACATCGCAGATAGCTCCAAGGTAGTATCCATTCAAAAAGCCATTCACAATATTAAATGCTATTGCGGACCACATTACTGCAGTTGGCATACGTTTTTGGTAGTCCTTTTGGCGCAAGGGGAAAACTATACTTCGATTGATATAATGTACATTCCATAACAGAAAAAACACCCACATGGCAGTAGAATGTGAGTTTCCTCCAAAAAAGAAACAAAGCGAAAATACAATAGGAGAGGGCACTTCCATTAAAAACCAGCCTAGACGAGCATTGATGGTGGGGCCAAAGTCATTACGGGTATGTCGGCCAAATGGTGCAACAATTTTTTGTAGCACAAAGTAAATGGCGACAGCTCCTATTAACCAAATGTAAACCAGGCTGTAAAATAGTATTTCTGACATGCTGTTGATTTCTGAATCTCGAAAATATTGAATACGGACTCAAAAGTACCCATTTTAAGCAAATTTTCAAATCACTTATAAAATGAACTGTATTTAAGACAGACAATCTATCTTGAAATATGTAATTTTGATGTATATGGCTTTTTTTTACTTTGTTCAAAAACCAGGTAATATAATCCATTTTGAAGTTCATTGACAGCAATTTCTGAAGATTGTGACAACTGTTTTTCGCGCATTAACTGTCCTAAATTATTGTAAATTGAAACCTTAGTTACAGCTCCGTTCAATTCGGGCAATTTTACATAAATTTTGTCATTGGCTGGATTTGGAAAAACTTCCACCAATAATTTTTCTTCAATCAAATTAGAAGTACTGACAATTCTTTCCCAATGATTGGTACCGTTTTTCATGATAAGCCGCTGCCCGGCTGTTTCAATGTTGGTCTGTGTGAGAATGTCAGAATAATAAGGCGTTGCCACAATGCTGTCCTGAAAAATTTCAATCAAACCATAACCATGCGAATTGATTTCCATGTGCTGATGATGCGGATTGGCAGCCAGGGTGATACCCATAAAAAATGGACTGAGCGAAGCTGGAATTCCTGATTCATCAAAATTTCCTCTTGTAACACTGCTGGGTAAAAATTCGCATCCCAATGCACCGCTTCCTGTCGCTGCATTGTATGCAATGCTGTCGTAAGGGTCTTTGACCAGATCCATCGCCATGGTGATATGTGCATCGCCGCTTAACATTAGACAGTTATTGATGTTGTGAACACCAATGGTATCGTAAAGTCTGTTTCTCGTTTCGTCGAATCCATCCCAAGAACCATTGTCAAAAACATCGCCATCGTTGGGAACCAAATTCAACAAACCCGGATCTATACCTCGGGTGTACCATCCACCTGCCATTTTTTGACTACCCATAAGGTGCCATCTTGTATTTGAATTTTTTAAAATCTGCGTAGCCCATTCAAATTGTTGGTTGCCCATGAGGTTGTACTCGCCATTTGGAAAGGTATCGATATTTCTCAAGGATTCGACATCCAGCATTGTAATATCGGCTAAAGCGCCAATTTTGAGCGAGCGGTAAAGCAGATTTTGTGCTACCTCTGGGGTTTCGCGAATGGGTAGCCAGCGTCTGAAAATTTCCTTCACATAGGCCGAATCGCTGTCGATATCGTGGTTGTCCCAATAGGCATACCAGGTCTGCATGCGTCGGGCTTCGCGCAGGTCGGGGTCGAGCAGATAGTATTTGTGGCGGTCAATCCATTCAGCCCGTGTTTCACAATCCACCGGATATGGATTTGGTACCCTGACTTCTTCGTTTTCATCAACAAAATCGTAAATATAATCGCCCAAATGTACAACCAGCTGTAGGTCATCTCTTTCGGCAATTCTGCGATAAGCATTAAAAAAGCCTGAAAAAATCGAACTGCAAGACATTGCCGCAATTTTAGCGGAAGCTATATTTCCGTTGGGCAATGTTTTTCCGCGTCCCCAGATGGAGCTATTGCCATTATAATCTAGAAAGCGGTAATAATAAATGGCGCCAGCAGACAAGGAAGGAACATCGATTTTTACGGTAAAATCCAATAAACTATCGGTTTGGGTTGAACCCGATTGAATGATATTTATAAAACTTGTATCCGAGCTAATCTGCCATATGAGCGACATGTTGAAACTGTCGGCATCGGGCTCGATATAGGTCCAAATTACAAGTGAACTATCTGTTGGGTCGCCCGAGCAAACCCCGTGAATAAAGGGGGCGTGTGCAGAATCGGCATAGATATTTGCCGGAACTTGTGCCTTTGTCAGAGATGACACTGCGCTCATTATCAGAATAAATAAATATTTTTTCATTTTGGCGTTTTGTTTCTTCAAATATAGTGCTTTACTTTTAAATTTTAATTCTGTTTGAAATTACTTAAAAATAATTTCAAATTACTTTAAAATTTGGTATTTTGTGACCGTTCAGAATCAAAGCATTAGAAATAGCTTGTCGAAGAATTATGAAAGCGTTTTTAAAATTAAGATATACAAGTTTTATAATTTTATTATTCCTTGTTTTTGCATCAAATGTGAAAGCAACCCATATCGTTGGGGGTGAAATAACCTATCGTTGTTTGGGAAATAGCAATTATGAAATAACCTTACGTGTTTTCCGCGATTGCGATACAGGTGTGCCTTGGTTCGATAATCCTGCATCTATTGGCGTTTTCGATGCCAATAATCAATTGGTCTATGATTTAAGGCTTTTGTTCAGGGAAAACGATACTTTGGATTTGAATCTGAACGATCCCTGTCTGGTTGCGCCGCCAAATGTTTGTATTCATACTACATCCTATGTAGATACGGTGAATCTGCCCTTCAGAGCAGGCGGCTATCAGCTAGTTTATCAGCGCTGTTGCCGCAATGTCGATATTGTAAACATAGACAGTCCACTCGATGCCGGGGCAACCTATTATGCGCTTGTCACAGAAGAGGCGCTTCAGTCTTGCAACAGTTCTGCTGTTTTCAATCAATGGCCTCCGGTTTACATTTGCCTCAACCGACAAATTAATTTCGATCATTCTGCAACGGATGTTGATGGCGATTCTTTGGTTTACGAACTTTGTACGCCATTAGATGGAGCGAGTCCCTTCAATCCGCAGCCACAACCGCCAAATAATCCGCCCTATGTACCCGTAGCATGGAACCCCGGATTCAGCCAGACAAATATGCTGGGAGGAACCGATTCGCTAAGAATCAATCCTCAAACCGGACTTTTGCAGGGCACTCCATCGCTTATGGGTGTTTATGTGGTAGGCATCTGTGTAAAAGAATACCGAAATGGGGTGCTGATTTCTACCACAAGGCGCGATTTTCAGTACGCTATCGGAATTTGTGGACAATTGGTGAGTTCTGCTTTTTTTGCGCCCGCTATTCAATGCGATAATTCACTTTTGGTACAATTTCAAAATAACAGTAGTTCACTTGGGACCGGTTATACCTGGATTTTTGGGGACAGTACAACCAATGCAACATCAAATTTGGAAAATCCGGTTTATATCTATCCCGACTCCGGCTCTTACACCATCACGCTTATTGCAGATCCAGGCTCACAATGTGCCGATACTACTACTAGAACCATCAATCTGCAGTACGAGTCGATTATTATGGATTTCAACGTTGCTGTGTTGGAATGCAGCGATACGACAAGATTACAAATAACCGATTTGACCATCGATACATTGAGCAATATTGTTAGCTGGAGCTGGGATTTTGGCAATGGTCAGGGCGCAAATGTTCCCTTAGCCTCTACATTTTACACGCAATCGGGAACCTATCCCATAACTTTGACAGTGCGAGCGGCAAACGGCTGCTCTGAAACGCTTACAGATACGATAACCCTTAATGTTCCGCGCATCACAAGTGCCGATACAATCGCTATTTGCAACGGACAGTCGAATATTGTGCTCAATCCTGGCGGAAATCCTACGCATACTTATCAATGGTCGCCTGCAACTGGTCTAAGCAGTACAACTGATGCAAGCCCAATTGCCAATCCGCTTAGTTCAACCACTTACAATGTTACAGTTACTGCCTTGAATGGCGTTGATAGTTGTTTCCTGTACAAATCGGTTACAGTGCTTGTTGCGCCGCCAATTAGTATACAGCCAATTCCAGATACCATCACCTGTAATGACACACTTTTTATTAGGGCAAATACCATTGGAGCAACTAATTTTAGTTGGTCCTTGAGTCCAATTTTCAGTCCTGTTTTCAGTACTCAAAATCCTGCAATGATTCTCTTGCCAGCAGCGCCTTCAGGAACTGATGTTTTTGTTCGTGCCCGAGATGCTTTTGGCTGTGAGGTATTTGATTCATTTAAAATTAACAGGGTTAATATTCCGGTCAATCCTAATTTTAATTTCAATTTTCAACCCTGTACGGAGCAATTACCAGTTCAGTTCAATGACCTTACAACAGACTTTTCGCAGGGGCCAATTCAACTATGGTTTTGGAATTTTGGTGATGGAAATTTCTCTAATCTGCAAAACCCGATTCATAATTACACGACAAACGGTCCGCATGTTATTCAATTGAGTATTCTAAGTTCTCAAGGATGCAGCGGCACAATTTCAGATACGATCGAGGCATTCAGCTTGCCAATTATTAATGGCAGTGACTCTGTTGGCATTTGTCAGGGGCAGACCTCTGTTGTGCTCAATCAGAATGGTGACCCCACGTTGAATTACCAATGGGCGCCTGCATCCGGACTGAGTGCAACCAATATTTTTAATCCAACAGCCAGTCCATCTCAGCCGACGCTTTATACGGTTACAGTCAGTTCTACAAATGCTGCTTTCAATTGTATAAATGTCGATACGGTTTTTGTTGGGTTTCCAGCTCCGATTAGTGTTACTGTGCCCGATGCAACTTTTTGCGGAACTCAGTTAATATTAACGGCAAGTTCCACAACAGCTGTCAGTTACGAATGGTCGGGCAATTCCAGTTTCTTTACAATTTTGGCTACAGGTAATCCGGTTACAGTAACGCCCACAACTTTCCCATTCTCAGGTTTCTATGTTCGGGCAACGGATGCTTTTGGATGTACAGCAACCGATTTTGCATTGGTACAACAGACCAATACGCCCATTCCTGTAAGTTTTACAAACAATGTTCAGTCTTGCCGCGATACCATCGTCATACAATTTCAGAATACAAGTGCCATTCCGCCGGGCACAACGCTCAATTCGGTTAGTTGGAACATTACAGGACCTCAAAATCTCAATTCCAATCAATTAAACCCTGTTTTTAATTTTACAAGAAGTGGCGTTTATACCATCCAATTCAGTCTTTTATTGAGCAATGGTTGCAGCGGTACGGTAACACAGGTATTGGATTTGAATATTCCAACCCTTAATAACAATGGCGAAGTGGGCATCTGTCCGGGTGAAACAGGTGCATCTTTAAATCCAAATGCCGATAGTGTAGGAATCAGTTATCTTTGGTCACCAGCATCAGGTTTGAGTAGCAATACATCGGCCAATCCTTATGCGCAGCCGCCTTCGCTGCCATTTACTTATACCGTTACAATTACTGCCACAAACAGTTTTGGCATTTGTACCAATATCAGGCAAGTCACTCTTTTAAGTGCCCCACCAGTTACGATGAGTCTAAACTCAGATACGACATTCTGTACATCTATTCACATAGCCTATGCCACACCAACTCCGGGAGTCGTTCGATGGGAGTGGAGTACCGACCCGGTTTTTAGTTTCTTCTTCCTTATTAATGTTAATCCTGTACAGTTAAATTTTGGTACAACGCCATCTACTTTCACGCTTTACACCAGAGCCTACGACCGTTTTGGCTGCACCGCCATCGACACAGGCTTTTACAATTTTGTGAATGACACAGTACCTGTTTTGGCATCGGCACAGCCCAACTGCGACGATGATTCTTTAACCGTTCAATTTACAAACCTTACAACGCCAATAGGTAATGGCACTTTTAGTCAATACCTTTGGAATTTTGGTAATGGGAATAGCTCCGCAACTGCAAATCCGCAATTTGTTTACGGTGCATCCGACAGCGCACATATTTACAGTTTATTCATACGTCAAAATAACGGCTGTACGGGAATTTTCAGAGATACGCTCAATTACCAACTGCCTTCCTTCGTATCTAATGACAGTTTAGGACTTTGCGGCGATTTATCTCCAGTTCAGCTCAATCAGGGAGGTAATCCAGATTTGATCTACAATTGGTCGCCGGCAACTGGTTTGAGCAGTACAAATTCAGCATCACCTATACTTACGCCAACTGGAAATATTACTTACTCAGTAAGCATCACTGCACCCAATGAAGGCGACAGTTGCACTGCTGTTCAAGCGTTTACTGTATTGGCCGACAGTTTTGAATTCCGTGCGCTCGATGATACCCTTGTCTGCGATAACAACATCAGTCTGTACGCGATTAGTAATACAGCAACAGATCATACCTGGGCCCTCGATCCGAACTTTAATCTAATTCTTGGCTATGGTAATCCATTTTTTACCAATGTCAACACCGAAACTGTTTTTTATGTCCGTGGCCGAAATGCCTTTGGCTGCGAGGCTGTAGACTCGGTTCGGGTGCGTGTAAGGACAAGTCCTATTGCTGTAAATTTTGCCATGAGTAGTATTTCATGTGGCGACTCAATCACCATTCAGTTTACAGACTTGACCAACGATACATTTCAAAACCCTATAGCTAACTGGAATTGGAACTTTGGTGATAATAGCAGTTCTCAAATTCAAAATCCTGTTCATACCTATCAGCAGGGCGGAAATTATCAGGTCAGCCTTTCGGTGAATGGAACAGTGGGCTGCGATGGGAATCTGCCACAAACACTTTCTTTGAATCTGCCGGAACTTAATTTTCCGAATGATACGATTCTAAGTTGTCCGGGCAGTTCGGTGAGTTTAAATCCTAATGCAGATAATTCACTCAGCTACAGTTGGAGTCCGGCAAATTTATTGGATAACCCATTCTCGCCAAATCCAATAGCAACAACGACGCAAACACAGATTTTTACAGTTACTGTGAGCGGAATTATTGGACTTGGCAATTCAAATACAGATACCTGCAGCATTGTCAGAACTGTTACTGTTTTTGTTCCAGAGTCTATTATTCTTTCGGCCGGGTCTGATAGTAGTTATTGTTCGAATCAGATTAGCCTTAGTGGTCAAACAAATGCTGTCGATGTCGAATGGTCGACCAATGCTGGTTTTAGCACAATTTTATCCGACAGCCTTAGTTTTTTATTGCAACAAAATGCGGCTAATCAATGGTATTATTTCAGGGCAACCGATGCCTTTGGATGCAGCAGGGTCGATTCGGTCAATATCAGTCAAAATGCTTTCACAGCAACCATCGATTCAGTCGCAATTGCCTGCCCCAATCAGCCTGCAGTGCTCGAAGTAAGCGTTTCTAATAGCAATTTCAATTACAGTTATATTTGGTCGCCTGATAGTCTTTTGCTATCGGGACAAGCTACAAATAGCATCAGCACATCGCCTGTTACAAGTCAAATTTATCAGGTGCTGGTCAGCAATCAGTTTGCTTGTTCGATCAGTCTCAGCGCAACAGTTAATGTTTCAAGTACCATACCTTTGGTCGATGCTACAGCTGCACCCGATACAGTTTACAATGGTCAAAGTGTTCAACTCGCGACCATTCAAAATTCTGGCTACACTTATTTTTGGCAGGTAAGTCCGGGTTTGAATGCGCAAAATATTTACAATCCAACGGCTGTTCCCGAAGAACCTACTATGTACAGGGTTACTGTTAATGATGCCTTTGGATGCAGCAATACAGATTCTGTTTTTGTTTTTCTGAAAAACTTTGATTGTGACGAGCCCTATATTTTTGTGCCCAATACCTTCACGCCTAATAGGGACGCTACCAACGATGTCCTTTTTGTTCGTGGGAATGTGCTTACAGAAATGTATTTTGCCATTTATGACCGTTGGGGAGAACTTGTTTTTGAAACTTCCGATCAGAACCTTGGCTGGGATGGAACTTTCAGAGGAAAAGAACTATCGCCCGATGTTTATGGCTACTACTTACGCTATAAATGTATAGGCCAATCGACCGAAGATAAACCAAAATTTAAAAAAGGAAATATAACGCTTATAAGATGATGAATAAGATAGTTTTATTGATGCTAATGCTTGTCTCTTCTTCCTACAGTTTAGCACAAACAGAAGATGATGAAAATGATAGGCAAGCCAGTTGCCATATTGACCTACCTGACCTTTTTGAACCGAATGTGGAAATGGGTAAAATCATGGAAGTAGAAGTAAGAAACGTGCATAGTTTCGATATTAAAATCATGGATAATTGGGGTAAAAAAGTTTTAGAATCCATCATGGAAGTAGAAGATTCTTATTCAAAACCGAATCAACAGGTAAAATTGCTGGAAAACGGAATGGATGATGTACACTACAACAAGGATTTAAAAACCGGCGATTATCAGTTTAGTATTCAGGCTGTTTGTAACGATGGGATGCTCTTGCATCATTATGGCAGTATACATTTAAGAAGAACGGAACATAAATAAAGACTTTATGCGTCGAATTTTATACATATATATATTTCTAATGTCCTTAGCGAAACTTAGCGCTCAGGATTTACATTATACACAATACGATTTTGCGCCGCTTTATCTCAATCCTGCTCAGACAGGACTTTTCAACGGAGATTATCGGGTAGTTGCTAATATGAGGGATCAGTGGTTTTCGGTACCCGTACCTTATTTTTCCATGTCAACATCCTTCGATGCAAGATTGCTGCCTGCCAGGATGGGTAATAATGTACTTTCGGCAGGCGGACTATTTCATTATGACAGGGCAGGAGACAGCCGATTGAGCCTCAGCAATATTTTGTTGAATATTTCTTATCATCAGCAAATCGCCAAAGGACTTTTTCTGGGCGCAGGCATACAAACTGGTTTTGGTCAGCGTCGTTTCAGAAGAGATCAAATGACTTTCGACGATCAATTTAATGGTGATGTTTTCGATCCAAACATTGTTTCGGCCGATTTCTCAAACCTGAACCGCCCTGTGTTGTCTTACATGGAAATAGGTGGCGGACTAAATCTGCGTTATCAAAAATCATCGAGAACCTGGTTGAATAGCGGATTGGCATTTGTACACCTGAATAGTCCCAAACAAAGTTTTCTAGGGCAGGATATCAGACTGAAAATCAGAACAACAGTATCTGCAAACGCCTCTGTTCAAATTCATTCAAAATGGGATCTTGTACCCACTATCTTATTCCAAAACCAGGGAACTTACCGTGAATTTATGTTTGGATTGCTGTCTCGCTATCATATCAATCAAAATCCTGGTAGAGAAACCGCCCTCTTTTTTGGAATGCATAATCGATTTGCCGATGCCATAGCTCCTGTTATTGGTGTCAATTATCAGACCTGGCAATTTGGATTTTCATACGATATCAATATTTCGAAATTTAATGCTGCTACCGACGCAAATGGTGGTTTTGAACTTTCGCTCATTTATATCTGGCGTAAGGTACCGGGTCTGCCTACAGTAAAAACCTGTCCAGTCTTTTAATCATAAAAAGATGAAATATATTTTTTCTATACTTGTTTTAGCCTTATTTTTTATTCCCAAAAGCTGGAGTCAGACCCTCAATGCTTATGAGAAAGCTGCGGATGATGCATTCGAAAAACAGGATTATTACAATGCTGTTTACTATTACGAGTTAGTACTAAAATCAAGGGAAAAACCAGCTATTTTTTATCGTTACGGTGATGCCTGCCGCTTATCGCATGCCTATAAAAAGGCGGAGGCAGCATACAAAAAAGTCATCGATTCTGAAGAGCGTAGCCGTTTCGAAAAATTAAACTTTTATTATGCTGTTACATTAAAACACAATGGAAAATACGATGAGGCAGCCAAATATTTCGAACAGTTTTCCAAGTCGGGGGTGACGGATGAATATTATCAAAAAAAAGCTGTTCAGGAACTGAAATCCTGTGAATTGGCCAAAATTATGGTGGAAAACCCCGACAAAAATATAAGCCTTAAAAGACTTGGAGATAATATCAATACCGAATTTTCCGATTTTGGAGCCCATCAGTTTCAAGATAGCGGACTTATTTATTCCTCCCTCAGATTCGACCGAAAACAGCTAAAAGATGAAAAACCCGATGCCAAAAGATTGATCTCTCGACTTCAATTTGCCAAAGATGAAACATCAAATGCCAAAGACATCGCAGTTTTGAATGCCTTGCATGCGCACAGCGCCAACTCCTGCTTCAGCCCCGACGAGTCAAGAATTTATTTCACCCGTTGTAGTGGTGAAAATTCAGATTCTGTCATTTGTAAAATCTATTTTAGCAGGCTTTTGGCTAATGATAAATGGTCAAATCCAGTTGAATTAAAAGGTTTTCAAAATTATCCCAACAATACTTTTACACAAGTAAACATAGCCATGCAAGAGGGCGCTGAGTGGCTTTATTTTGTGAGCGACATGCCTGGAGGAAAAGGAAAAAACGATATCTGGCGGGCAAAATTGGAGAATGACTCTAGCGCTATTAATTTTGAGAATCTAGGAGAACCCATCAATACTATTGATAATGAAGCGAGTCCATTTTTTTATGCTAAGAAAAATCGACTATATTTTGCTTCGCAATGGCATCTTGGATTGGGGGGCTATGATATTTTTTATGCCGATCTGAAAGAAGGTAAGTATTCAGAACCTGTAAATCAGGGAGTACCATTAAACTCGGCTGCAAATGACTTTTACTGGGCTATAAACAGTGATGATTCAACAGGTTATTTTGCCAGTAACCGCAGTGGTTCATTGGCAATTACCGAGGAATCCTGTTGTAATGATATTTACAAATTTACGCTTTCCGAAAAATTGGTTCAAGACAGTATTCCGCTGCCACCGGATACTTTATCTATTGTTTCGGTAAATATTGAAAAAGATAGCAATAGCATCACTAAAATTGAAATACCCGAATTTGTGCCAGAGCGAACAGTAGAAGACTTAAATAAGATACTGCCTATAAAACTCTATTTTCACAACGATGAACCCGATTCAAATGTCACGGTTTCATACACTTTCAAACCATATTCTGAACCCTATGGCTATTACATTTCACTGCAAAATACTTACGCCGCTTCACATTCAGCTCAGTTTGTTGGCGAAAATCAAAAATTAGCGGAGAAAAAAGTAAACGACTTCTTCGAAAATGAAGTCAAATACAATTACTCAAAAATGAATAGTTTTTTCGATAGTCTACTGGTTTTTCTAGCAGAGGGGAAGAAGATGGAGATACAGATTCGCGGTTTTACAAGTCCACGCGCTTACAACGCATACAATCAGGCATTGGGCAATCGTAGGGTAATGTCATTAAAAAATCAGATACTGCAGTATAAATCTGCAGCATTTTTACCATATATCAATAGCGGTTCATTTGCAATCAAAGAGTTATCATTTGGCGAAACACAGGCCCCTGCTGGTATCAGCGACCGTTTGAACGATCCTAGAAACTCAATCTACAGTGTTGAAGCATCGCGAGAACGAAGGGTAGAGATTGTTTTTTTGAAGTCAATTGAATGACGCTTTATTTAATTTATCGGCTTTTTATTGTTAACTACATTAAGTTTTCAATTTTAAATTGCTTAAAAGTTTAGTTTTTGTAAACAAATGTATATTTTTACGAATTCAGAAACTATGTATTTGTATCTACACATATTTTTTTTAAGAAAAAACTTAGAAAATGCGCATTAAAATTTTTACGCTAGTCTTGTTGCTTGCTTCAACAGCAATGAACACAATTTTTGCTCAGGTGAGTCTTTATCCATTCTCACAATTAAGTACCACTTATACAGCAATAACTGGTGGTCAGGTACTCGGAAGTACCACCTCCGATGATCAGGTATTTGTTGATCCAGCTGTGCCGGCAGGTACTTTTTCGGGAGCAACCGGTGTAGGTTTGCCTATTGGATTCAATTTCACTTACAATGGCCGTACATACGACCGTTTTGCAGTGAATAACAATGGATGGATTGTACTTGGACAGTCAAGTTCAACACCTGCAGTCAACACTAACTCTGCAAGTGGTTACACCCCAATAAGCTCTACCTCAACAGCTCCGGCTGCATTGCAAAACAGAATAGCCGGTTTTGCCCGCGACTTACAAGGTCAAACAGGTTCTACGCTCCGTTATCAAACTATCGGTACTGCACCAAACCGTGTATTGGTTGTACAATGGTCAAATTTCAGAAGATTTGCCGGAACAGGCGAGGTATTCAATTTTCAAATCCGTTTGAATGAATTGGGCGGCATTGTTCAGGTAGTTTATGGAACTTGTACTGCAACATCTACCACCAATTATACAGTTCAGGTTGGATTGCGTGGCGATGCAGTTACAGATTTCAACAACAGAAATGTACCAACAACAGGAAACTGGGCCACCTCAACTGCGGGTACAACAAATGCTGCAACCTGTAACTTCAGGAATAACCTTCAACCAATTTCCGGGCTTACTTTCCAGTGGGGTTTACTGGTGAATGACGATGCAGGTATCAGTGCTTTATTGAATCCAACAGCCCCATTAACACCAGGTTTGCAACCGGTAAACGTTTCTATCAATAACTTTGGTAATAATGTTATTAACTCAGCAAATATTGAATGGTCTGTTGCAGGAGTACTTCAAACTCCGGTTCCTTTTACAGGGCCTTTGGCTACAGGTGGAAATACCTCCGTAAGTTTAGGTAATTTCAATTTTCCGCCAAATCCAACTTTGTATCGTTTCTGGACAAGCCAGCCTAATGGAGTGAACGACCCTAGAAATAATAACGATACATTCCAGATAACACTTTGTGGTGCGCTTGCGGCAGGTACTTATACAGTAGGTACACCAACTTCTGATTTCCCTACAATCAATGATATGATTACTGCATTGTATTCATGCGGAATCAGTGGTCCTGTTACTATGAATCTTCAACCTGGTTTGTATAGTGGTTCGGTTAGATTTGTAGGCCCCATTGTTGGAGCAAATGCAACAAACACTGTTACAATAAATGGCGCTGGTACAGCAAATACAATTCTCACACATGATGGTACTGGTGCAAATGGAAATGCGACACTAGCATTCGATGGGGTAAATTTTGTAACTGTGCAAAACCTTTCATTAAGAAATACTGCCACTACACTTGCTTGGGGAGCTTTGTTTATAAACAATGCCTCCAATAACAGATTGTTGAATAATACAATTGAAATGTTCTACAATCCTGGTGTAATCTCTGTTTATGGTGTTGCAATTCAAGCAGCCTATGCCTCAGCTGGAACAGAGGGCAACAACGGAAGTTTCAACCTGATTCAGGGCAATAGAATCAGCGGCGGAGATATGGGAATACGTATTGAAGCAGCTACTGCCACTAGAAATACTTATAACAGGGTTATTAACAATACAATTTCAGCTGTTGATGACTACGGTATTTATGTAGACGATCAGGACTCACTGGAAATTATAGGAAATCGCATCGAAAATTTACTATCCGCATTTACTTATGGTATGTATATTTTCGATGCCAGAAGCTATGTTATTTCAAACAACTATGTCAATGTAAATGATTATGGTATTTATTGTTTCAATATGGGGACAGTCGGTACTGTTACTGTTAGGAATAAGGTTGTAAATAATATGGTAAGATTTACCGATGTAAATGGTTTGTATTTTTCCGGAGTACGTGCTACCGATTTTTATCACAATACAGTTTACGGAACAGGTACCAGTGCTACAAATGCAGCAGCATACTTACTTACGCCAAATGACATCAATATCAAGAATAATATTTTTGCCAATGAGTCTGGTTATGTATTCCGTTCAAGTGTAGGTTCTCCTTTTGCCTCAATGGATAATAACCTTTTTTATCAGGCAAATCTAAATCCAAATAATAATTACATCGCTTTTGGCACTACTACATTTTCAAACTTTGCTCAATGGCAAACTAATAGCTTCGGTCATGGTGCTAATGATAGAAACGGTAATCCAGTATTCTTCAGCGCTACCGATTTACACGTAGATGGTGTTCTTGCCAACGATGCCGGCGATAACAGTGTTGGTGTTACAACTGATATTGATGGAGAAAGCAGACCTTTTACAGGTTCTACAACTGTAGACATTGGTGCAGATGAATACAAACCCAAAGATAATGATGCCGGTGTTATTAACATGACAACTCCAGTTTCTCCACTCGCTGCAGGTTTCCAACCTGTTACAGTTACTGTTAAAAACTTTGCAGTACAGCCCCTTACAATTTTTACTGTTCAGTGGAAATATAATGGCGTACAACAAAGTAACTTTACTTACACGGGTTCGCCAATTGCTCCGCAACAAACTGCCGATGTTGTATTGGGTAGTATCAATTACTTCCCTGGTACCAGTGCTGATATGGAATTTTGGACAATTCTTCCAAATTCGGTGCAGGACGAAAGAACATCAAACGATACTTTCCGAATCTTTATTTGTCCTGGTCTCAATGGTCAGTACACTGTAGGTAGACCAACGGATGATTTTCCAAGCATTGCAGAAGCAATCAGCACCCTTTATCAGTGTGGAGTGAGCGGCCCTGTTACCTTTGATCTTTCTCCTGGTGTTTACACAGGTCAACAATTGGCACTCGAAGGAAATATACCTGGTTCCAGCCTTACGAATACGGTTACTTTCAATGGTGTAAACACAGATTCTGTAACATTGACACATGACGGTAGCGCTCAGAAATTTGCTACAGTGCTGCTCAATGAAGTACAGCACATTACAGTTCAGAACATGACCATCTCAACAACTGCTCAAGGTATTGTAAGAGGACATGCCATTCATTTGATCAATCAGGCCGATAACAACAAAATCATTGGCAATGTAATCAATGCTACCTGGGCTGCTGCTATCAATGACAAAATTGGTATCGTAGTGTCAGCTTCACTTTCTGATGATTTTGCTGAAGGTAATACTGCCAATAATCTGCTTATTGAGGGCAATACAATTAACGGCGGTGAGATGGGTATTCACATAGAAGGAGATCTAAACAATCCAATTCACAATATCAGTATTATCGATAATACCATTGAAGGTTACGATGATTATGGTGTCTATACGGATGAGATTGATACCTTGCTTATTGAAGGCAATACCATTACTTCTATAACTGGCTCAACACTTGCAACTGGGCTCTATATTTTCGATCCCGTTTATTACAGCATCAAAAAAAATCTGATCCATACTATCGACTATGGAATTTATCTTTCAAGTGCCAATAACCCTTCATTCGGTCCACGTGCTGTTATCAGCAACAATATGGTCACAAGCCGTGCCGACGATGGACTTTTTATGACAAGTTGCGGATCAGTTAATGTATGGCATAACACATTTGCCAGTTCATCAGCTACTGCAACCAGCTGTAACGGAGCATATGTCTTAGCACCCGTTTCTGGTACAATGGATTTTAGAAACAATATTTTCTCAACATCGAGCACAAGCACAACATCATACGCCTTCGAGTGTACCGTTAACACTGCTCAACTCGATATGGACAATAATAATTTCTTCTCTGCTGGTGTTAATACCATCAGATATGCTACAACAAATTATACTTTCAATAACTGGAGAGCTAACAATGCCTTTGGTTATGACCAGAATTCACTGAATGTGAATCCACAATATGTAAGCTTGACCAATGGTGATTTGCATATTCAAAATGTGCTTTTACATGCTGCAGCCGACAGTACAATCGCTATAGCTTCTGATATTGATGGTGACCAAAGACCTTCTGCAGGTTCTACTCGTCCTGATATTGGTGCTGACGAAATCTTCCTCGTAAATAATGATGCCATTGCAATTGGCGTGGTAAGTCCTTTGGCAAATATTTGCGAAAATGCAACACAAACTGTTGATGTAACAGTTGGTAATAGCGGTTTGGCTTCAGTTACAGCTG
>CAMDAB010000063.1 GCA_945888475.1 Saprospira grandis DSM 2844
ACCTTAGGTATTGGTCATGCCAAATTGAAAAAATATGCCAAGATGCAGCCTGTGCTTTGGTTTGTACAATACTTTGTCGGCTGTCTGCTCATTTTTTCCGGATTTGTAAAAGCGGTGGATCCGCTTGGAACAGCTTACAAAATGGCTGATTATTTTACCCTTTTACTGCCTGTATTATCATTTATGAAACCTTATGCATTGCCCTTTGCGCTCGTTATGATTGTGATGGAAATTGTTTTGGGTATAAATCTGATTCTTGGACATGGGAAGCGTTGGACAACAAGTCTTAATTTACTGATGATGTTGTTTTTTACCTTCCTTACAGGATACAATTATCTAACCGGATATTTGCCCGAGGGTATAGGCTTTTTCGATTTTGGAAAATGGCAGGATTTTAAAGTAACGAGCATTAAGGTTTCAGACTGCGGTTGCTTTGGCGATTTTATGAAACTGTTACCTATAGAAACATTCATGAAAGATATTATTCTCACAGGAATGTCAATCTTTATTTTTTTGAGAACCAAAGATTTAAAGTTCCTGATCAGTGCAGATGCTAAAATAGGGAAGATAAGCTGGAGAGATATACTCACTACTTTTTTTACAATTTCAGTGACAATTTTCTGTTTTATGAATTTCTTTTTTGGTCTGCCAATGGTCGATTTCAGACCATTTAGAATTGGTACCAACCTTGCACTAGCACGTGAAGAATGTAGTGCCAATCCACCCGTAAAAAAACAACTATTTACTTATAAAAACAGCATTACAGGGCAATCAAAAATTATTGATGGGTCTGATTTAGCCAATCACCCTTATACATGGCTGGAAAAAACTTTACCAGCAGGTGCTAAAGACTCTGTTGCTGTATGGGAAGTACAAAAAGGACTGACTAAAGAACAGACCATTGATAAAGGCTGCGATTCTAAAATTAAAGAAATGGACGCCTCGAAACAACAGGTGTTTGCCACGCAGGGTTATGCACTTTGGATAGTTGCCGACGAAATTGACCCAAGCTACAAAGGACCCTGGAAAAAAGTGAAAGCACTTACAGATGCTGCCAAGAAAGATGGAATTGGGACAGTTGCCATGTATCACCACATTCATGATACGAATAGGAATGCAGATGAAAAAGATGATCTTGAACTTTTCCAAAAGGATATGGGCTTCGCTTTTCCATTCCTGCAAAGTGATGAAAAATTAGTGAAAACAATCATACGTTCCAGCCCTGGCGTAATCCTCCTATACAATGGAACTGTTGTCATGAATTGGCATCACCGTCAGCTACCCAGCTGGGATTATATCAAAATGAATTTTGTCAAAAAGCTAGAATCGAATTTTACGGCAGATGTAAAAGTAACGGAATACATACCTGCAGCCCTGACCCATACATTTAAATGCAAGCTAGAAAAAGTAGAAAAAGGTCAAATTTCTGCAAGCTCTTTCGATTTAGTAATTTTGGATGCAAACAGCGAACTTTTGAAACAATTGGTCGATAGCGAAAGCGGCAATGCCAAAGAAAGCAGTTTCAAAATGTCTTTTGCAATGCGTCCAGAACTGATTTCTAAAAATCCTAAGGTAAAATTTGTACCCAACGGTTTTTGGGACAATGGAAAAGCCTATCAAATTCTTGATGTAAAATAATAATTATTGAGAGGAATCGCGGTTTGGTTCCTCTCTTTTTTTCTTTCCCAATCGGTTAAAAAATTCACTTATGGCTTGGTTCGAGTCCTGGTTCGATTCTCCTTATTATCATATACTTTATCAGCACCGCGATGAGTCGGAAGCCAAGTTTTTTTTGGATAATCTGCTGAATGAATTAAAAATTCCACAGCAAAGCTCAATTTTGGATTTAGCCTGTGGAAAAGGGCGGCATTCTATCTATCTTCACAGCAAAGGCTTCAAAGTAACAGGAGCCGACTTAGCTCCGGAAAGTATTCAATTGGCCAATCAGTCTGCCACAGAGGGATTAAGTTTTGTTGTGCAAGATATGCGCCAGCCCCTGCCAAATATGCAGTTCGATGCAATTTTTAATCTTTTTACCAGCTTTGGCTATTTCGAAAACGAAAGTGAAAATTTGTCTGTATTGAATGCTGTTCGTCATAACCTGAAGCCTGATAATGGAATTTTTGTGCTCGATTTTATGAATGCAGTTAAAATCATTAACAAGCTCGTTCTTGCCGAGATCAAAGAAATTCAGGGTATTCGTTTCGAGATAAAGAGATTTGTAGAAAATAAAAAAATTATCAAAGAAATCCGCTTCAGCGATCTTGGCAATGATTATTTTTTCAGGGAAATGGTCAATGCATTTGAGTTGAAAGATTTTGAACGCATGTTTGCTGCTGCAGGTTTCGGGATTAAAAAAGTATTCGGAAATTACGCCCTCGAGCCATTCGACCCTGCCACATCCGACCGATTGATTCTTATTGCAAACTTATGTTAGACAATTTATTGCAATTCGATATTTTAATTTTTGGTCTTATAAATCAGGACCTAAGTAATCCTTTTTTTGATTTTTTGCTACCCCTTTTCAGAAGTAAATTCTTTTGGATTCCGCTGTATATTTTGGTACTTGGCGTTTTGATTTTTAAGCTTAAAAAGCAATCGATCGGCATGATTTTACTATTTGTGATTACTGTTTTTTTGACTGATAAAATCAACAGCGAGTTAATCAAAAAATCTGTGGCCAGAATAAGACCATGTAATGAAATTATGCTGTCCGATGCTGTCATAAAACGTGTGGAATGTGGCAATGGCTTTAGTTTTGCTTCTTCTCATGCGGCCAATCACTTTGCACTGGCTCAGCTTTTTGTGCTGATACTGGTCCCACTTATATCAACAAATAAAACAAAACGCTATTTATTAGCTGTTTTAACCTTTTTTTGGGCATTTTCCATCGCTTTTGCTCAAGTATATGTGGGTGTACATTATCCCAGCGATGTTCTAGTTGGAGCATTGCTTGGGATTAGTTTGGCATCCTTAACTTATGCCTTGTTTAAGGTATTGAAAAAAAGAGTTTTATGAGTGAAAATATTTTTTTTGAACTTAATTTTTGAAATTAAGCTGCTTAATAATTGGCAGTTTCCTATTTTTTGAATAATATAGTGTTTTAAATCGGGCAGAATTTATCAATAATTGACTATTGCCTTGATTTTAAATGCATTGTTAAATATTTTTTCAAATAAGGACCAGTAAAATGGAAAAATTTCTGCTCACATCACAAAATTTTTACCGCACCAAAAGACAGGCAACTGGCTCACTGAATCTTTTTCAAAAAATCAGTAAAATTTCAGATGCAAAAAATGTCTTTATTGAAGCAGAAATACCTCTCTTTGAAGTTAGTTTAAATTGGGATGAATTCATCAGACCTCAGCTGCATTATTCAGCCTTTATGCCGCTTATAAGTAAAAAACTGTATAGTTATCAATTTCAATACTTAGGCAATTTTGAAAAAAATAATACTGCGATAACATTTGGAAATAAATCTGATCATAATTTTTGTGAGCATTTTTCTGCAAACCTTAACAATGAACGAGTATTTTCTTTCGAAGACTCGCAAAGTAATCGCTGTAATTTAAGCTGGCTGCTGGATATTCTGATGAATAACGATAAAATTAGTTCTGACACACTTAGAAATGAAAGACTCATCTGGCAACAAAGTTCTAAAGGATACGAGCTAGTGCTGGAATCGTTTTCAACTGATAAAAAAATTACAGAAAGACAGGTTTTTTCCTTCCAAAATGATTTTGAATCCGTATCTTGGCAGCATTATGTAAATATCAGATAAATTCATTTTTTAAATTATAATCAAAAAAATTATGGAATTGCAGTCATTTTACGATGTAGTTGAAAGTGGAATTGCTGAACTTGGTGTCAATCCTGTCGATTGCAGAGGTGAGAATCCAGGACAGTGGAATCTAAAAAAAGGAGAAACAATCGTTTGGATCGACCTTTGGATGATCGAGGCCGAAAACAGAGCTTATTATCAGGTTATGTCACCTATTTTTCCGGTACCTGCCGATGAAAGTATTAAAAATGCGCTATTTGCCAATCTGCTTGAGATAAATGATACCCTTTTTGGAGTTGCATTTACTGTTTTTCAGGAAAATATTTACATTAAGGTAATCAGAGAGGCTGATGGGATGGATAAAGCAGAATCTCTTTCACTATTACTTCGGGTTGGTAATTATGCCGATTTGTATCGTGCTGAACTTTCCGAAAAATATGGCATTGTCAGCGCTGAAACTTCGGATGATAACTAAAACAATAATCAATTCGATTATACCTACTTTAAATAAAAAAAGGCTGCGATTTAAATTTCGCAGCCTTTTTTAATATTGATGAACTAATACTATTTGTCTTGTTTGGCAAATACTTTTTTCATCAGCTCTGTTCCTCTCGAAAGGGGATTCTTTCTAATTTCTCCCTCTTCTTTTTCTACCATAATAAAGACTCCGTCGATTGCCTTTTTAGTGACATGATCGTCTAGATTTGGGTTTACTTTTTCAATCAAAGGTATTTGATTATATCTTGTTACCACTTCGTTCCATGCAGTCAGCGCACCAACTTTACTCAGTGAGTTTTTGATAACCGGATTAAATTTTTGGTAAAGTGCGGTAGAAGTTGTTTTTTTAAGGTAATTGGAGCAGGCATTTTTTTCGCCCATCAGGATATTCATTGCATCGCTGATTGTCATACCTACAATGGCGGCTACAAAGATATCTTTTGCACCAACAGCTGCATCTTCGGCAGCGCGATTAAGCTTTTCGATGGCATTGTCAACCATACCATTGAAGCCCAAAGCTCTTAGTTTTTGCTCTACTTTTTGAGCCTCTGGTGGGAAAAGAATTTTTACAGCCATATTTTTGAAAAAACCGTCTCGGGCCGATAAAGTATTTACACCTTTGGTTACTCCCTGTTTCAGTGCATCTTTGAGGCCACCTGCAACCTGGTCGTTCGTTAGATTATCGGTAGAACCATTTAGCGTACTGCCTATAACGCCTTGCAAGGTTTCACATCCGCTGAAAGTTAGCGTCAGCATAATGCAAGCTGAGAATAAAGTGATTTTCTTAAGCATAATTTCGAAGTTTTTAGAAGTGAATTTATTTTTTGTTGTCAATGGTAATAAGTATTCCAATTTTCGGACCAAAATCAATCTTCGGCACTGTCATCAGGTTTTTGTATTAGATAGGGCTCGATGCACAGCCGACAAAGATTGTTGCCAAAATTACTTAGCAAATTAGCTTTTCTTTCAGGAAAGACCCTTCCGTATTTTTCCCAACAATCACCATCGCTTTGAACAAGAATTCCTTTATTGCATTTTCCGCAATGTTTGCGGTAGTTTTCATTCATTTCAATAAAGGTTCTGGCTACTGGGTTTCCTAAGGGCGGATTTAGTTTTGAGATTCTTACTTTTAGCCCTTCTATGTTGGCATAAAATGATTTTATTTTAAAAATGATTCTTTCAGCAACATTTTCAATTAACTTTGATTTTTTCGACATTTCTGCCTTTGCAATTCTGTAGATTGTTTCATAATTGACGGTGTCGATAAGTTGATCGCTGTTTGCCGCCTTTGTAATATTTACTTCAACATATACATCGACTAAAAATTCAGTGCCAATAAGCTGTTCCTGCGGATAATAGCCATGAAAAGCATAAAATTTCATTCCTTCTATTGCTATGATTCCCATTTATTTGATGCTTAAAATATTGTTCTGAATAGTTTTTCCGCTAAAATAACGCAGTATGTAATTGCCTTTAGGATAATTCAAAGAAATTTGTGTGACTTTTTTATCGATTTCAATAATCACGAGTTCTTTGCCCAATAAATCTGTAATAATAAGTAATCCGTTATATATTTCGGAGTCTCCCAATTCGAAATTAAAACTTGATTCTGTTGGATTAGGGAAAATTTTAAAATTGTTTTCGGCATTTGTGTTATGTTCCATTCCTACGGCGTTGCCGATATTCACACCTTTAATCCTTTGCAGACTGAGTACATCTGCTTTGTCCCTTTCACTGCATTTGACATTGGCAGCAATTTGTCCTGAATTGAAAATAACATCTATTGTTGAGGCATTAATATTTGCCGACACAATGTTACCCGAATTAATTTCCCAGCAATAATCAGAACCGGGCTGAGGGTTTGCAATACTAAAACTGTAGATTATATTGGGTGCACAGACATTGGGACCCAATATTTGCGGGCTTGCAGGGCGCATATATTCATAAAAAAAAGCTGCAGTAGATTCGATTATAGCTGTCCAGAAATTATTTGGGCTATTTGGCTGCCAAATACCATTTAAAGCGCCCCAATACTCGTGTCCCTGTCCAGGTTCCAGGCTGAGCTGATGAGGAATATTTCTGCTATTAAGCGCAATATCCATAATCTCAGAGCCGCAACAAACAGGGGCAGTAAATACGACAGAGGCAAATGGCCTTGCGCATTGAACACTGACCACAGGATCGGAGCTACCATGAAACATTCTTATCGGCGCTTTGTTATTTCCTGCAAAAAATGCTGTGTCGGCAATCGCCCCCCAATAGGATACAAGGGCAGTCGGCAGAGAATCAACATTATTGGCTGCTGTATTATTTCCGGTAAATGGATTAAAACCTGTTAGTTCAACCACAGGTCTACTGTGCATAGCACCCAGATCTGTCATGAAAATCGACTGTTGAAACGTTTCAGGTATTCTTTCATTATTATCTGCAAAAGTACTGTGGATCGCACAAAACGCACCTGCGCTACTTCCACCAATAAAAATCCTGTCAGGGTCAATATTAAACCAGCTTGCATTTTTTCTAAAAAAACGAATTGCTGCGCTCATATCTTGTGCACCTCGCCAAACTGCTCTTTTTATGGAAGTGGTACTGGCTACATCAAAACCGGTTCGATATTCTATACAGGCAGTGACATATCCCCAATGGGCAAAAGTATCACAAAGTGCTTGTACGTCGTCATTGTCCTTTGTTCCAACTAATAGTGAACCTCCCATAAATGCAACATCTATATAGCCGCCACCATGCGCTATTATCACTACTGGTCTACCCGAAACGCTATCTGTTGGCGGAGGCATAAATATATCCATTACCAAGTCTTTTCCAATGACTGTCTCAGAGCCTAAGGAAGCAGCAATTAGTTTTGGTGCATTTTTACTGTAAACAACGTTTCTGAAAACCTGGATAGCATTAAAGATTTTGGAACTATATCTCTTGCTGCAATCTCCTTGAGCTTGAAGATATGAAGCATAAAACAGTGCAGCAAACAATAAAAGCCCTTTGAAGCATCTGATGTATTTGCCCATATTTTTATTTTTTTTGGATCTAAATATGCTATATTTTCACCTTCAGCCAAAGGTTCGATTTTAGATAGAGTATCGAAACAATCATCGAAGAAACCATGTAAACTGCCTCTGCCATCCATGCAACTTCGAGGCTGCAGTCTAATATGCCTATTACAACGTATACATAAATCATATAAAGTACAACACAGGAAACCTGTATATAAAGTGCTGTTTTTGTTGCACCTGTGCCAACCAAACCGTTAAAATATATAATGCTGACAGAATATAATGCCAAAATAACATTAAGCACCCAGATTAATTTTTGAGCAGCAGGGAAAATACTTTCATCATCCGTTACACACCTAATCATAATTTCGGGAAAAAACACCAGACTAAGACTTAAGCCCATTGTTACAGCAAAGCAGAGTATTGCGGTTTTTGTAATTGCAGGCATCACCTGTCGAAGTTGTTTTTTGCCAATCAGATTGCTCACTATAGTATTTATTCCGGAGGAGAAACCCCAGGCAGGTATCATAAACATCATGTAAAAAGTTCTGATGATATTCGAAACAGCTAATTCATTTTTCCCCATTTGCTCAATCAGTACAAAGAATACAAACCAACTACCCAAACTTGCAAAAGTTTGAAGAATCATTGGGATAGAGAGCTTTATTTGTGCAGTGATGATCTGAACATCAATTTTTGGATATTGGAATATTTTGTAAACTCTTATTTTTTTATCTAAAATCATGTAAATTAAAAATATAGAAAATGCTACCACCTCAGATAGGGTAGAAGCAAGTGCGGCCCCACCTATCCCCATTTGCGGCATACCTAGATTTCCAAAAATAAGACCGTAATTAAAGAATACATTGGTTAAACCCATAATGAGGGCATTGTAAATGATGACGGTAGTGCGCGCAATTCCAGTGTAGAGGGAAACTGCAACAACGCCCATGTAGCTAAAAAATACTCCGTAGCTTCGGTAATCGATGTATTCGAGGCAGGATTTTAAAATATCAGGGTCGCTGACAAACATACTAAAAAAAGATTTGCTCCCAAATTTCATCAATATAAACATTACCAGGGCTAATAAGAGTGAAAATGCAACCATTGCATGTGTAATCACACCTATCTCCTCGCTCGAATCGGCACCCAAGCGACGCGCAACCATAATTTGCCCAGCTTTGGTAAAACTGTAACCAATTGTGGTAATCAAAAGGTAAAAAACACCGGCAAGGCCAATAGCGCCAAGATATTCCACTTCTTTGCCTTCCACTCTTCCCAAAAAGAAAGTATCGGTGAGCGTGATCATGTTTTGAACCGCCGATCCAATCATGATAGGGAAAGAAAGTTTTAGAATGCTTTTGTAAGTGACCATTTACCGCTAGGATGATTTTGTTTTGATATCTTCTGCCTTTTCGTAAAATGCATTGTTAATGTTTTCGATAAAATTCAGAATTTCTGCTCTTCCGGTTTTTTTTTCGGAAGAAGTGATAAAATAAGTGGGAAATTCATCCCAGCTCTGAAGCATCGAATTTTTGAAGTCAGTAAGGAAATTATCGTTTTTTTGTGACTTCTTTTTATCGGTTTTTGTAAAAACAATTACGAATGGAATTTGATTTTCACCCATCCAATCGGCAAATGCAAGATCTGCCTCCTGAGGAGGAACACAACTGTCGATCAAGAGGAAAGCACATTGCAGGTTTTCTCTTTTTAAAAGATATTCATCCGTCATTTTTTTGAATGACTGCCTTATGTGAGCGGGTGTTTTTGCAAATCCGTAACCGGGTAGGTCGACAATGCACCATTTTTCATCAACATCAAAGTAGTTCAGATGTTGCGTCTTACCGGGAGTTGAGGAAATTCTTGCCAGCCCTTCAATTCCGGCAACCATGTTTATCAGCGAAGATTTTCCTACATTCGAACGACCTATAAAGGCATACTCGGGTCTAACTACTTTTGGGCAGTTTTTTAAAGCAGGAAAGCTTCCTAAAAATTTAATTGTTTTAATAATCATTTGGCCCAATTTCAACCTTTGTTAGGATATTCGTGTTACTTTTGCGAGTTGAATTTGTAACAACGGCCTGCAAATATCGCAAACGCTCGACAAATTCTTTGTCTCAGTCAGTTTTTTTTTCGTTCAGTGTATAAATATTATCAATGAGTCTTGAAAAAATAAAATCAGAAGAGATTAAACCCTACGAACAGGATGCTGAAAAGAAGCAGCAGGTCTCAAAAATGTTCAATAACATTTCGGGAAAATATGACTTTCTCAATCATTTCCTTTCTGCCGGAATTGACCGCAGATGGAGGAAAAAAGCCATTGCCGAACTCAGGGAAATTCAACCCAAAATTATTTTGGATGTTGCAACCGGTACGGGTGACCTTGCGCTCGAGGCACAAAAACAGCTAAATCCTGAAAAAATTATCGGTATAGATATTGCAGTAAAAATGCTTGATATCGGCAGAGGCAAAATTGTAAAAAAGGGACTCACTGAAATTATGACCCTCGAAGAGGGTGATTCGGAAAATCTACCTTTTGAAGACAATAGTTTCGATGCTGTTATCGTTGCATTTGGAGTAAGAAATTTTGCAAATGTTGAAAAAGGTCTTCAGGAAATGACAAGGGTGTTGAGACCTGGCGGAAAATGTGTTATTCTTGAATTCTCAAAACCTAAAGTTTTTCCCGTTAAACAATTGTATAATTTCTATTTCAGTTCTATCTTACCCGGAATTGGTCGAATGACATCAAAAGATAAAAAAGCTTATGCCTATCTTTACGAATCGGTTCAGGCATTCCCCGAAGGAAAAGATTTTGAACAGCTATTACAAAAAACAGGATTAAAAAATACAACATGCGAAGCACTAACTATGGGTATTTGTTCAATTTATACTGGTATAAAGCCTTAACAATCTTCACTTTTATTTTATTGACAATACTTAGTCAGTCTGCTTTTTCGCAGAGAGGCGGCGGAGCCAATTTTAATTTTAATGCTTTTAATAAAAAGACCTATTATTTTGGAATATCCCTTGGATATAATAACTCATATTACAGAATTGTCCACGACAGGTCTTTCATATTGAATGATACGGTGAAAATTTTAGAATCGGCAAGAGGTCCCGGTTTTAATCTTGGAATTGTGACAAACATAAAATTCGGTGAAAATTTTGATTTTCGATTCAATCTACCTACACTTTCTTTTGCAGAGCGCCGATTTGAATATACCTTAACGAGTAAAGAGGTTCAAAAAAGAAAAGTTGAGTCTGTTTTTATTGATTTTCCAATTCAGTTCAGGTATAAATCAAAGCCTTATCACGATATTCGTGCTTTTGTAATCTTTGGGGGCAAATACAGTATCGACCTTGCTTCTAATTCAAGAGCCCGTCAGGCAGATGATCTCATAAAAATACAGCGTCATGACTTTTTACTGGAGTATGGAGTTGGATTTCAGGTTTTCTTCCCTTATTTTATACTCTCTCCTGAGATAAAATTCTCTCATGGATTGTTGAATATCCACGACCGAAATGCCGGTCTTATCTACTCCAGAGTGATTGACAGACTGCTTGCTAGGGGGCTGACAATTTCATTCCATTTCGAAGGATAGTATACATGCGCATAGGACTTTCAAATGGTTTTAAGATAATTGATCAAGATTATAATCCAAAGAAATGGGTATTACTTTTCTTTGGTTTATTTTTTTTGGTGAATCTTTTTCTTGTTGGTAACAATATTAGTCTTTGGGACGATGACGAGGCAGCTTACGCTGGCTTCGCGCTGAATATGTACGAGCATGGAAATTGGACAAATCCCGAATTTCTATGGTCTGATGTACATCGTAAAACACCTTTTCATTTTTGGTCTATTGCAGTTTCCTATGCTATTTTTGGCGTAAATGAATTCGCAGTAAGGTTCCCTGCTTCTTTGGCGGTTTTATCTACGGCATTGGTTCTGCTGTGTTTGAGTGGCCAGGTTTTTGGCAGAGCAGCTGCCGGCTGGTCCTTCATTGTGTTTACAACATCCTTTCTGTGTATTTCAATGGCCAAAATGTCGCTGACAGATGCCTGGCTCATGTTTTTCGAAACGCTTGCAGTTGTTTCACTCCTTCGCTACTTAGACAAACCATCGATACTTTGGAACCTGCTCTTATGGGCAGCGGTCTCTCTGGGTATTTTAGTTAAAGGACCTCCAATCATAATACTTATTGCAGGCGTTTGGATAGGACTTGCAATCTTGCATCCTGAACGAAAAAGGCTAATTGGTACACATCCCTGGTTTTTTGGAATAATCAGTTTACTTCCCTTCCTGTTATGGGCCTGGTTTTCCTATAAAAATGATGGTGGAAAATTGTTGGTTTTTTTGTACGAATGGTATGTTGTTAAAAGAATTGGCGGGGTTGTTTTTGGTCAGACTGGCCCTCCTGGTTATCATTTTGTGGTAGCTATGATTGCTTTTTTGCCCTGGTTGCCCTTTATGTTAAAAGGATTTTGGCAAACAATAGCAAAACCAAGAAAATCTCCGCAATATTCTGCAATATTCTGCTGGCTAATTTTTGGTTGGGGCTTTTACGAGTTGATGTCAAGTAAATTGCCATCCTATGCTATGGGGGCCCATCCAGCTTTTGCACTTGCCATTTCGTTGGTTATTATTGATTATTTAAAATCCGAAAATCTGTCTTTATTTTCTAAAATTTGGCAGTTCAACATTGTAGCTGTGGTTTGGGTAATTTTGGGAATTGCTATTTATCCTGTTTTTAAGATATTATTTCCCGAGCAGAGTACATACATTCCAATCTATTCCTCAATAATCGTTTTGATTGCATTACCGGTATTTTTTGCAGGAAAAACACTTAAAATTTTCTTTTCGGCATTGTGGGCTGCGGTATTTATACTAATCTTATGGGGCCCGATAGGCAATGCATTCGATAATTCACCTGCCAAATCATCGAGATCAATAGTGTTAGCGCTTAAAAAAGAATGCGAAAACTATCAGTTGACAAAAAAGATACCATTGGTTTTATGCGGTTTCAGTAACCGACAGCTCAGGATGAGTTTCCCTATGTATGGGCGCTTATATTTTAGCGAAATCAGAGAATACACAAAGGAGCAATTTTTTGAAGCAGCTCAAAAAGAAGAAAAAATTATGGTTTTATTTGGCGAAGAAAATCTTGCCGATATTATTAAAGCAGTTGAATCCAAAACTTTCACCCGCCCTTATAAGTTTGGGCCCTTACCGGAATGGAAATCACTGAACGACCAGTTAAAAGTGCATCCTTTTATGTACTGGCATAATTTAAATTAAAAGAAGCGATTTGATGAGCTCAAATCGCTTGCTCTTAAATGTTACTCATTAGGCAAGGCCATGACCGGTTAGTCTGGTTTTGACCTTTAGAATTTGTCTGACTTCTTCGATTTCTACAGTATAGGGGTGGTAAACATTATTATCTGAGATCAATTCGAAACCAACGAGTTCACCATTGTTTCTGTCTTTTACCCTTCTGATTCTTTTTGCAACTACATTGTCAGTGACAACTACATAAACACCATTATCGCGTGGAAGTTCGTTGCGTTCGAGGGCCTCACATATTACTAAATCACCATTTGTAATATGTGGTAACATTGAGTCACCGCTGATTTCGAAAGCAATAAGCTGGCCATCTAGACCCGGTATGCGGAATTTCATAAAATCGTTCATGAATTCTTGAGTGCCACCCGTCATGGCATAGCCGGCTGAGGCTTTGTATGGAACAAGCGTAATGTTATTGCGTTCCTCCTCCATTTTTTCCAGATTACTAATGCCCGGAAGAGGTTTTATATCAACACCGAACATTTCTTTGCTTGCCCCAAATAGATAATTGGAGTTAACACCATAGGTATCTACTATTTTATTTATCTGTTCAACTGTTAGACCTCTTTCTCCCTTGAGGACACTATTGATGACGTGATTGTAGGTGCCAAGTTGGGCGGCAATATCCGATTTGCTTTTTACTTTACCTTCCTTTCTAAGCTGTTCAAAGACTAAGGCAAATTTCTGGTTGACGATTTTTTCTGAAAGCTCATTCATATTGTGAAAATTTAAAATTGTAAAAAAAGAATTTTTTTGTTTGATAATATAAAACAAAATGTTTTATATTTGTCCGGGATTTAATAAATTATTCAATGTTCTGTTACAAAATCGAGTACAAAGTTATTATTAATTTCAAAAAAAACAAAATTATGCTTCATTATTTTAAAATAAAAACAGAAATATGTAACTCATTATGTTCTTTTTTTCTGATTTTAGCAATTTCTTTAGTTTCCTACGCCTGTGTTCAGGTCAAAGAAAGCACCAACTTCCAAAAATTCCCAGATCTTGGAGTACAGATTAAAAAGCAACGTATTAAGAAGGGTTACAGTATTAAAGATCTTGCCAAAGCCGTTAAAATCTCAGAGCAGACATTAAGATTGATCGAAAAAGGTAAGGCAACCCCAATTTATCCAAAGTTAATTGCCCTGCAGGAGTTTTTAGGAGCTGAACTTGTGATCGGTAATTAAAAAATTTTAAAATTTTATTGACAATTGTATTGATTGTCCATACATTTAATATGTTATTTGTTGAATTGCATTATATTTGCCTATTAATTATTGTTAGCAAATCATATCATCAATGTCAATAGAAAAGGAAATCAATCAGTTGAAACCCTTCAAGAATAATTATTTGAAGGCTTATGTTAATGTCATGTACACAGCTTCTTGGATCAATAAACGACAATCTGATGCTATTAAAAAATATGATATATCGATACAGCAGTATAATATTCTACGAATTTTAAAAGGTTTGTCGGGAGAACCCGCTACCGTAAAATTACTCACTGCAAGAATGATAGATAAGACTTCCAACGCATCTAGACTGGTTGATAAATTGCTGTCCAAAAATTATGTTCAGCGAATTGAAAATTCACTCGACAGAAGGAGGGTTGATATCTTTCTTACTGAAGCGGGTGATAAGGTATTGGATCAAGCTTCTATTGAGCTTGACACGCTCTTGCTAAATCAAGTACAGGAATTAAGTTTAGAAGAGGCAGGCCTACTTAGTGAACTTTTGGATAAGCTTAGGATATAATTATCAAATTGTTGTCAAAAAAAATGAATACTATTTCAATATTTTTTCACGTTTTGTTATTTTTGTTTGGTAATTGAGAAAATGCATTATTTTTTCCGGTCTTGAGCCGGTTTCTTAGTCTGATTTTTTAACCAAAAACCAAACCAACGTGGGATTTGACAGAGAAAAGCGTAACGATAGCGTTTACGCAAAAAAAGTTAAAGCCGGAAAGAGAAGAACTTATTTTTTTGATGTTCGGCAAACCAAAGGCAACGATTACTTTGTAACTATTACAGAAAGTACGCGTCGCTTTGAAGATGAAGGCTACAACAGGCACAAAATTTTTCTTTACAAAGAAGACTTCAATCGATTCATGGAGAGCCTGAACGACGTTGTTGACCATGTGAAAAATGAGTTGATGCCCGACTTTGATTATGATGAATATGCACGCAGATATGATGACGATGAATATGTTGCACCTGAAAAGCCAGAAAAACAAGAAAATATTGTCAGTGAAGAAAGCGTTAATGAAATAAGCACTGATGAGATTGAAGACGGTGAACAGTGGTAAGTCTAAGTAAAGATCTGCATTTGGCAGGTCTTTTTTTTTTAGATTTAAAATAATGTTTCGTGTTATTACAAAACATTATTAGCATTTTTGCATTGTTTTTATACTTGTACTTTTTTATGATATAATGCTTACCCCAATGAATTTCGGATACAAATCTGTCAATGTTTTTTTTATTGCCTTTGTTTTTTTACTCAACTGTCAATTAGCTGCCCAAAGATTTACCATTAGCGGAAAGATTTCAGATGATGAAACAGGAGAAGATTTAATTGGCGCAACTGTGTCAATCAATTCAGGGCAAACCGGTACTTCAAGCAATGAATATGGTTTTTACACAATTTCTCTACCAGCGGGTAAAGTAATTGTAGATTTTTCTTACATTGGCCTTGGTGCCAAAAGATTCACACTAGATTTGAATGCTGATACGGTACTCAATATCAGCTTAAGTTCCGATGCAATGACAGAAGAAGTTATCGTTGTTGCGGGTTCTAATACCGAAAAAGTAAATTCTACACAGATGGGTGTGGAAGAATTAAGTGGCAAAGAAATCAAAGAAATACCCGTAGTTTTTGGAGAGGCAGATGTGTTAAAAGTTTTACAACTCAAACCCGGTGTAAAAAATGGGGGAGAAGGAACTGCAGGCCTATTTGTACGAGGCGGTAGTCCAGATCAGAATCTTTTCATTCTGGATGAAGCTGCTGTGTATAATCCAACCCACCTTTTCGGAATATTCAGTACCTTCAATGCCGATGCAATCAGTAATGTAAAGCTTTACAAAGCCGGTTTTCCTGCAGAATACGGTTCAAAATTGTCTTCTGTAATTGATGTAAGATTGCGCGAAGGCAACAAAAAACGATTTGGTGTATCTGGTGGTATAGGTTTAATTTCTTCTCGTTTGATGGTGGAAGGACCATTAGTAAAAGATAAATCATCTTTTCTTATTTCAGGCAGAAGAACCTATGTTGATCTCATTACAAGGCTGATTAACAAAATAAACGAAGATAATGAAAAATGGAACCCCATCCCGGATTACAGTTTTCATGACTTTAATGCCAAGTTCAACATTCAGCTAAGTGAAAAAGACCGCCTTTACATTAGTGCATACTACGGCCGCGATTTTTTTACCTTCAAAGATGATCAGATAAGATTTAATTTCAACTGGGGTAATATTGCCTCAACTATACGTTGGAACAGGGCTTTAACCCCAAAATTATTCATGAACAACAGTATAACACTGTCTGATTATGAATATCAGATTAAAAACAAATTCGATGAGTTTGGCGTAGAGCTTGGTTCTGGTATAAGAGATGTAAACCTTAAATCCGATTATAGCTGGACACCCAATACAGCCCATGATGTAAAATATGGTATTCATGGTACCTATCACTTTTTTTCTGTCAATAGATTTGATGCAGGAAATGGACAAGACATACAGTTTGAAGCAGGCAATAATTATCACGGGGGTGAGCTAGCAGCTTATGCTGCCGACGACTGGACAATTAACGACCGTTTTTCGGTCAATTACGGCTTACGTTTGAGTTCTTTCTATAATGAAAAATTCTTTTACGGAATTGAGCCTAGGCTTTCGATGAAGTATAGTGTTCTTGAAAACTTTTCTCTGAAGGGCAGTTACACTCGGATGTTTCAGTATATTCACCTTGTTTCCTCGTCGGGTGCAACGCTACCAACCGATGTTTGGTATCCTTCCAATCCCAATGTCAAACCTCAGTCATCAGACATGTTATCTCTTGGAGGGGCTTATGCACTCGGGCGTGATTACTTCTTCTCGGTGGAGGGCTATTACAAATGGTTGTATGGTCAGGTGGATTTCAGAGATGGTGCGCAGCTTTTTGTAAACGATGAATTGGATAAAGAATTTGTATTTGGCAAAGGGAATACCTACGGTGCTGAGATTTACTTAGAGAAGAAAAATGGACCAATACGCGGATGGATAGGCTATACACTCTCATGGGCCATGCGTCAGTTTCCCGATATTATGGATGGTTCGCCATTCCCTTCAAGCTCCGACCGCAGGCATGATGTTTCTGTTGTGAGCACACTCGATCTTGATGCAATTTTTCCAAATGCCCGCTTTTTTAAAAAAGTGCCTATAACTTTATCTTTATCCTGGGTATATAGCACGGGTAAAGCCTATTCTCTGCCCGAACAACGAATGCTTGTTACAGACATTACAGGCAATAATCCATTTAGTTTTGTGCCGTTATACAGCCAGCGCAACGCATTCAGATTGCCTGATTATCACAGACTCGATTTTGGTGCAGTAATAAAACTTGTTTCCAAGAAAAGATTCAAAAGCGATATCACGCTGAGTGTTTACAATATGTACAACAGGTACAATGTATTCTTTATTTACATTGCTCCTGAATATGCGCCAGGTACAGAGGATAGTCCACTTGCCGTTCCAGAGCGTTTTCAGGCTAAGGCGGTAACGCTACTTCCAATAATTCCTACCTTAACTTGGAACTTTGAATTTTAATAAAAAAAGCTCATGAAAAATATTCTATTTGTATTATTTGTTGTTTTGGCGCTAGTCAGCTGCGATTCACTGGAACGGGACATTGACCTGAATTTACCTGAACCGGAGCGGATTCTCACAGTTGAATGCTATCTCGAAGCAGGTCAGCCCTATCGGGTGCTGCTTACCGAAACCAAAGGTTTTTTCGAAGACCTCGATGCTTGCCCACTGATTAAAGGTGCAAAAGTTATCATCCGGCACAATGGTATAGCCGATACTTTGAACGAATCGATTTACTTTTCGCCAAATTGTCCTGCCGATAGTCTTTTTGGATTCATACCTTTTTTCAACGCAGATAGAACCCGTTTTTATAACTATGGTTCGAACCGTAATTGTCCACTGGATTTTGACAATGATTTTGAATTGGAAGTGATAGATGTAAACGGCGGCAGACAAGCTTTTGCGACTACACGTTTCCTTCGTCCTGTGCAAATCGATTCGATGAATCTTTTGTATAAAAATGGCAAGGCCGGAGTCATTGTTTCTGCTATTGACGATGTCAATACGGTAGATTTTTACAGAGTGATGTTACACAAAAATTCATTGACAAAACTTGAAAATGGATTTTCAATTGCCGAAAATCCTCAATTTGATATTACAATCGATGATGCACGTTTTTTCAATGGAGGCAAAGTAGCTTTTGGTACTGGTTATGATTATGACCCCGGAGATACCCTCATAGCCACCTTTTATCATATCGAAAAAAACTATCACGATTTTCTGGAAACGGTATCCGATGCCGAATCGGCTAACTTTAGCCCTTTTGCGCAGCCCAACAGAATATTGACAAATATAAGCGGTGGACAGGGAATTTTTACAACTTTGTCTTATGCTCGCGACTCTGTCATAGTCGATTAAGGTTTAATCTTTTATGCTGCTTAGAAAATTGTTTTTTTTATACTGATACACAATTTGAAGAAAAGATTTAACTTTGTGCAAAATAAAAAACCAAAATCTGCATTTGATTTAAAACTTTGATATGAAAAAACTAATCTTTTCCCTTTTTGCCCTTGCGGCACCTTTAGTTTCAAATGCTCAGCATGCATGGGCTCGGCCATATTTCGAAGTAGGTGTTATGGGCGGTTTTTCAAGCTATTCCGGTGAATTGGTTAATTCCATTATAGATGTAAAGCATATGCATCTGTCCGGCGCAATTTTTGGTCGTTACAACCTTAATAAGTATCTGACTTTCAGGGTTCAGGCTGCTTTAGGTTCTATCTCAGGTAATGATAAGGATGCAAAATTGGATAAAGATATTATCAGAAATCTTCACTTCAGGTCTCATCTTTTTGAACTTGGTGCTATTGGTGAATTCAATCTGATGGGTTATAATCCAGTTGGACACGGTAAAATGTTCTCACCTTATGCGTTTTTAGGTTTCAGTGTGTTCAACTATAACCCCAAAGCGCAGCATTTTGATCCCAACAGAGATGGCGAGTGGATACCTTTGCAGCCTATAAACACTGAAGGTCAAGGTTCTTCAACTTTCCCCAATAGAAAACCTTATTCCCGAACGCGTGTTTCAATCCCTCTTGGTCTAGGTTTTAAATTTGCTGTGCACAGTAACCTAAACCTTGGTTTCGAAATTGGTTTCAGAGCGACCAGAACAGATCATTTGGATGACGTAGGAGATACTTATGCTGTTGATAATCTTTCGGGTCAGTCACTTTACGACCAAACACCCTACCGAGCTGGAGAGTACAATCTTATTGACAATGAATATGATGCAGATGGTAATCTTATTTCTTCAACAACAGTTCGCTCTTTGTCGTTTCAGGAACTAATGTCAGATGGTACCTATCTCTACCTGATGGACCAGAACAACAGTACCAATGTTGAAATTGACCAATACAGACAAGCAGTTGCAAACAGAGGAGGTAACGTTGACCGAAGTGAGCGTGGATTCGATTCATACCTCATCGCTGGTCTTACACTTTCTTATAACTTTACTGACGAAGGATTGGTTAAACACCGTCAGCGTCGCAAAAGAAGAGCCGGTTGCAAATCTGCACAGTTCTAATAAAGCTGTAAAATATATTCAAAATGCCCCGATACTTTTTAGTTTCGGGGCATTTTGCTTTTTTATTTGTCTACTAATGACGATACTGTAGCAAGTGCCGATTTAAAAAAATCTCAAACATAAAACTTTTGCTTTAATCACTTTAGCATTCAGCTTAATTGCAGTACATTTGTAAATTCAGAACTTGAAATTCGCTATTGTCTAGATCTAGAAAAGCAAAACGCATATGAAAAAAATATATTTATCGATTATTGTCACACTTTTTTCAATTTCCACCAGTCTCTTAGCGCAAAATCCACAATTGCCTTGCGGAACTCCATCCGGAAAATCGGAATGGTTAAAAGACTATCAGAGCGACCCTTCTAGATTTAGACCCATACTCGAATCTCGCGGTGCAAGTACGATGTATCTGCCAGTAACTATTCATATAGTTGGAACCGATGATTCTCTTGGAATGGCAGGTCTTGATGCCGTTTTAGTATCCTTTTGTGAATTGAATCAGGATTTTAAGGCAAGCGGCATTCAGTTTTTTATTGAACAGCCAATCCGATATATTTACGAAACAGCTTTTTACAGACATGACTCTGTGAAAGCAGGCGGAATCAGAATGCTGCAAAACAATGTTGCCAACACCATCAATGTTTATTTTGTAGCTGATCCTGCCGGCAACTGTGGTTATAATCTCCCTTATGCCGGTATAGCAATGAACAATGGCTGTATCAGCGGACATACCTTTGCACATGAAATGGGACATTGTCTCCGTCTGCCGCATACTTTTATAGGTTGGGAAGGAGGAACAAGCTGGGGTGGTAATCCGGTTCAAAACTTTACGGGACCTGCTCCAGAGCGAGTAAGCATCAATTACACCGATTTTAAAGACACTATTTTTCTGAATGACACACTGATAATTGATACTATTTTTGTAGAAAAAGTAGCAAGAAGTGGTGCTAGCGCCAATTGTGCATTTGCATCCGACGGATTCTGCGATACCCCCGCCGATTACTTGGCATTCCGCTGGCCTTGCAGCAGTCAAAACAGTATCAGCGCTACAATTCAGTACGACCCCGACACAGTTTCATTCAGAAGCGATGGCTGGTACATCATGTCTTATGCATACGATGACTGTCAGGTAGGTTTTTCACAGGAACAGATCGATGCGATGAAATCATTTGTATTGACCGAAAAACCCAATTGGTTGTATAACCAATCGCCAAATGTTGATTCTGTGGGCGTTTTGCAACCGATACAGCCTTTAGCTGGATCGGTGGTTTCAAGTCAAAATCCGCTATTTTCCTGGAATGCAGTGGAGGGTGCAACGCATTATTTTCTGGAGATTTATAAAGAACCCTATGCAGTGAATCAAATCATTGAAAGAAAATTACTTACGGATAC
>CAMDAB010000064.1 GCA_945888475.1 Saprospira grandis DSM 2844
AGCAGGCGTCAATATCGTACCAAACTATTCCTGATTATTACTTTTTAACAAGACCTTTTAAAACAGTTTCATTAATTTCAACTTTATAGTCTTTTCGAAGCGAGTTAATCAGATCTTTTTCGAGCTGATCCTGATAGTCTGCAACAACATAACCACGCGCTTCTTCAAGAGATTTGGAAGTTGCAGGAGTTACTGATTCGATTTTAGCGAAGTAGAATACATCTTCTTTTGTATATCCCTTGCTCAGCGTACCGGCCTTCCATTTCAATTCATCCAATTCTTTATTCTTGCCTCTTTCGAAATTGCCTTCACTGCTTTGAACCACGGCATTGTCTTTGTTGAAGCTTGCTTTTACCTGATCAGCATTGCCTTTGAGCGCTGCTTTTTTAATATTTTTAAGCAATTTTTCATCCTTGCTTTTTACCGTATAAAAAGTTGCTTTGGCGCGTTCTTTCCATTGGTATTTACTCTTGTTTGCTTCGTAGAATTTTTTCAATCCTTCTTCGTCGCTCGATGCTTTGTCCCAAACCAATTGTTTTTTTACTTCAAAAAGCAGGATTCCTTCCTCATACTCACGCATAAGTGCTTTGAATTCAGGATATTTTTTATCCAATTGTGTTTCTTCAAACTCCAGACATTTTTGTGCAACTAATTTGCCCATAATTCTGTCAATCGCAGCTTCCAATGTTCTGGGATTCATTGAAAAACGCTCATTAGGTGAGCGTTGCGCCAGTTGTGCAAATTCCTTGATTGTTCCATTTTTGTCACCAAGTGTAAAAATAGCACGTTCGTCACCCAATAGGTTATTTTCGGGATTCCAACGTCCCTGAAGGAAATTCGCATCAGCTTCCAGAATTTTTTTCAAATCCTTATAAACAGCATCATCCAATTTATAACCGGCTTCACGCTTAATGCGTTCGGTGAGGGTGTCCTGTACAATTTTAAAGCGCTCGTTCTGTTTGATTTTATTGGTGAGCTCTCCCTTTACTTCCTGATAAGTAGGATTTTTCATAGCCTTGATTCGCTTCAGGATATGCCATCCTGCGCTAGTCTGAACTGGTGCTGAAATTGCGCCATCTTTCGAAAGATCGAAAACTGCCTTTTCAAAATCGGCAGGAAATTTATTAATGCCAACCCAACCTATGATGCCACCTCTCGATTTGGTAGAGTTGTCCATAGAGAATTTAGTGGCAAGTTCCTCAAAAACATCTGTGGTTTTTAATACATTATACAGAGAGTCAACCTGTTTTTTTGCAGCCTCATCGTTGCCTCTCACAAGTATATGCGCTAGTTGTACCTGACCGTAAGCAGGACGTACTTCAGTGACACGGATGATGTGAAAACCGTATTTGCTGCGAACAATTTCAGAATTCTGGCCTTTTTGAGTATTGTACATAGCTTTTTCCAACTCGTAGGGCAGGAGCAGGGTAGTGAAATAGCCCAAATCTCCACCGGTATTTTTGCTGAAATTATCGTCGGAATATTGCTTGACCAATTCAGCAAAATTATCTGCAGTCAGTTGATTTTTTACGCGTTTAGCTTTTTCATAGGCCTCGCGGGTCTCTGCTTCTGATGCAGTTTCATTAACGGTAAAGAGGATATGGCTGATGCGACGGTCTTCTTTCGACCATTCAAAGGCTTCTTTTACCAATTTTTCGGTAATCTCACGGTCGGTAAGATAAGTACTTGAAAGTTGGCGTTTGTACTGATTCTGCTCGCGTTGTACTTCCGGATTTTTATCAAGTCCCATATCGTTGGCTTTGGCTACCTGCAATTTGAAATTGATGTAGAGCTGAAGATAATCGCGCAGTGATGCCTCTGAAAAATCGGCTTTATCACCGTTGTGTTTCGTATAAATGTAAACAAATTCTGATACTCTGACCTCTTTTCCATTTACTGTGAAAAGCACAGGATCGTCATTGACATGTAGCGGACAGGAAACACAGTCAGTGTTTTTGGGATTGTAGTGTGCCTTGAGGCTTGTGGAAAAGCCTTTTAAAAACAGTACGATAGCAAGTGTAAGCGCTATACGGTATGTCATAAGATATTGATTTTGATATTTAACAAAATAGGTAACAAAACTCATGTTTTTTTGCGCCGTAAATTTAATTATTTTTTGTTTAAATGTTATCTGTTTAAGCCCATTATCACAAAAAATGATACAAAGTCCTATCTTTGTAGCATAATTAAACTAAAATAACTTTTTGATGTTCAAAATTTCTGTCATTTTTCTGATGGCCTTTTTGCTGTTTTCATGCAAAACGCAAATCGCCGATAAAACTAAAAACGAAGCAACACCCGTAAAAATTGCCAAATATTATGTTCGATATGTAGAACAGATCAAGGAATTGCAGCTCGAGGCGAAATATATCAACAGCAACGATTCTACATTTAGCATACCCGGTGGCGTTTCTGTTGCCGATTTTAAGATGGAGGCTAAAAACCTGCCCAAAGAGGGTTGGATGCATCGTTACATCAAACGTCCAAGCGGCTGCGATAGTCTATATGTTTTTTCATATAATCCAGGAATCAAAAACGAAATTAAGGATTCGGTCATTTTTCCAATTTACCGCAATTTTAAACTGGAAACGCCAAAAATCAGCAAGAAAACCGGTGGACTGGTGAGTTGGTCCGGTAACTCACTCACACAGGATGATGGATTAACCCTTGTATTTGAGGATGCCTCGGGTGTAAGCTATACCATCAATCATGTGGGTATTACACGAGGTCCACAACTGGAAATCCGCCCAGAATTTCTCGAGGTTTTTGCCAAAGGAAAAGGCATTTTAAGGGTTGTGCACAAAAAAACAATAATTGGCAAAACTGATAATCAACGCAGTGTCAGACTGACCGAATATTACAGAATGCCCATTGACATGGAAATTGTTGATTAGATGATAGCAAGTAAATTCAATCCGAATTTATTTTCAGCTCGAAAAAGAACAGGTTCCTTATTTTAAATCAACTCATTTCAAATTTTCAAATTAACATGTACATTCTCGACGATAAATACCTGCTCTCTGAAGACATTTTTGACAAAAATTTTGTCTGTAACCTCAATGCCTGCAAGGGAGCCTGTTGCTGGGAAGGAGAATACGGGGCCCCTCTTGATGAGGATGAACTGGATATTCTGAAAGCGATCTATCCTGAAGTAAAACCTTATATAACCGCCGAGGGCATAAAAGAAATTGAAAAACAGGGTAATTATATAATAGACGAAGATGATGAGTTTTCTACCCCTCTCATAGGTGAAGCCGGGCCCTGTGTCTATATCAATTACAGCAATGATGGTACAGCCTACTGTGGTATTGAAAAAGCATATCTCGAAGGGAAAATCAATTGGCGCAAACCTGTATCCTGCCATCTCTACCCGATAAGGCTACAACATTTGCCCGACTATATCGCGCTGAATTATGAAAAATGGGACATCTGCTCGGCAGCCTGTAAACTGGGCGATGAGCTCAAAGTGCCCGTTTATCGATTTTTAAAGGATGCGCTGGTAAGAAGATTTGGAGAAGATTTTTATGTAAAGTTGGACGATATGGCCAATTTTCATTATGCTAATCCACAGGAGAGATTGTGATTTCAAGTTTATAATTTTTGCTGCAATGCCCTATTCCAATGCCTTTTCGACAATTAAGCAGTTGAGGAAATCAATTTTTTCACCTTCCGGATCCAATATCAAAAGCTGTCATTCCAAAACAATTAGCTTCTCTCTCCCGACCAATTTCCCATCTTTCCAAACACTGACAAAATAAACACCCTTTGTGCCGGAGGGCAGTGGTATTACTTTTTCTGTTTCATTTGCATCCCATGCTTTCTGCAAAAAAAGGCGACCGAGCAGGTCATGTATTTGTACATAGTCAGGGTTGCTTTGTGTTGCAGCTATGTTGAAACGGCCATTATAGGCGGGATTAGGATAGATTTTCATCCGCTCCTTCACCACTGCCAGCAGCGCCACCCCCGTAGTATCACAAGCCCCAGGTGCTAGCGCAGGGGTGCGGAAATGCGGGAAGTTGGGTAGGGAAGTACCATTATAAGGTGGTGTAATAATAGCATGCTGCCTAAAATTGCAGGCAAGGCCGGCAGAATCGGGATTTTCTATGACATGTAGGCGGTCTGTACCGCTAGCGGTTATTTCATAAATTTTGCCATTTGGAGCCAACTGCATCTGCCAAAAAGCTGTCGGTAAGGGTGACGAAAACCCGTCATAAATTGCTACGGGCACTCTGCTTGCATTAATATCTGCTGCCTGCAAATCATACTGAAACACAATGGTATCATTGGCAATATATAAAAAGCGAGAATTGGACGAAATAGCTGCCCCTCCCGCATTGATATTGGAAGGCACATTTATCTGTTGCCGATAGCTTAATTCTCCCGTACAACGGTTAAAATCGTATAAATGTGCCTGGTTTTGTGGGTCATAACGTACATAAAGCGAGCCATCCGGCGAAAAGATTGCCTGACCATTATAATCTATCCAACTAAAACTATAGCCTACTTCCTGCCTAAAAGGACCATAGACACTATCTGCAGTGAGCAAAAAACGATAATAGGCATTGCTTTCATACTCAGGTACTAGAATCCACCAATCATAGCCATTTGCATGTTTGCAGGCTTCTATCAACTGCCCCCAACCTCCAATTGTGTCTGATAAGATAGATATATTTTTAGAACTTAGATCTCCCAGCCCATTATTCAAACTCATATCAATAATGCTATGATTTAATTGTATGGCTAATCCATTGGCAGAGCCATTTGATTGTAATTGTCTTTCTAAATGAAAAATATCATATAGGTTAGTTATATTTGGCCGAGGTAAGATTATCAATTCAGCAGGGTAACCCCAATCTTCATAAGAACTGTAATTGGAATTATTTAAACCTATTCCATTTGGCATAATTTGATGATTGCTATCGGCAATTATATAACCATTAGTATAAAAAAGTAAATTACCTAAGCTGTCAGCAATTGCCCCATGTCCACAAGCATAAGAGTATTGAATTCCTAAACAATAAGGAACTAAATCTAAAGTATCGTGCTCAAAGTCTAAGTAAAAATTGCAAGGATTTATGGTTGTATCATAAGCATAGCCCATAGGCCAGATATTGTCATGTTTCTGTGCATTTATGCAGTTGCAAGAAATAACAAATATTAGAATGGATAATAACTGTTTCATGTTTTTATGAATTATAAAGCCGACCTCTTATAGAAAGAAGAAGTCGGCAGGTGAAACAATTATTTTATAACTGAAAATTTAAGAGTTTGTATGCTATTATCGGACATAATAACACGACAAATGTACATACCTTCAGACATAGACTCCAACTCAATTTGCAAGAGTTCTTGTGCGGAAGTATTCAGAAAAGATTTCAACTTTTGCCCGTTTAAATTGAAAATTTCCACGGACTCAATTTTATCGTCAATTTTGCTTTGAAGTTCTATGCTGATATAATTTTGTGCGGGGTTTGGATAAAGCTTCAAATAGTCATTTTCAACAAAAATGTCTTCAATGACAGTTTTTTCACCTTGATTATAATCTTCCGGCAAAGACTTAGCCTCACACATACTTTCATCATTAAAAATGACTCTTTGTACCAAGGCTAGCATACCACGGGCGCGGAAAACGGCATTACCACCATCCCAAGGACATTGTCCGGCAACAAACTGTAAGATTGCTAATTGATCGGCTGTGTAGTCAGCATTACCTTTAGCAATGCTATTTAGATAGACCTCATTTACCTTTTTCTCATTGTCCTCAAAAACAGCGGATACTGCAATATTGCTATTGTCTACATCTAAGAGCGTAGCTGTGTTATCGCGAGTCGTTTGGATATTTGACCAAATCAGGTTTTCCTGTGCGGTTTTTGAACTTAAGCTATCTTGCAAAACATCAATCTGTGCCAGATGCTGCGGATTGCCGTTCAGGCTATAAAGGCTGTCCAACTGGCGAATCTGCGCAATATATTGAGCAATTGCGGCTTGCAATGTATTGGCATTGTGCATACAAATAGAATCGGGACGGCAAAGGCTATCACTTAGTTCAGAAATGCGATCGAAAAGCCCTACAGGGGTTATTGCTTCGTTACTGCTGAAACTTTGGAAAAGACCTCCCGGATTGCCCGATTCTTTTAGCTTACGATACAGTTGACGTTTACCTATATGTTCATTTACCTGTGTATTATTGGCAGACATTGCACCTGTAGCAACAAGGGTATCCAAGTTATTTACAGGGGGAGTGGGACGTAGTACAGGTCCTGTGGGACAGAATACAATAGGGCTGTTGCAGTTGAAGTCTGTTCCTGTTCCGGGAATAATCCAACCATTGTTTGGAAAACGCGGGCTTGGCCATAAGGGCGTATTTTGCGGAGAATTGATGGCGAACTGGTTCCCTACTGTTAATGACTGATTTATTGCCTCTCTTCTACCATTATTAGGCGTATTTGCCACAAAACGATTGCCTCCAAAAGATTGGTTTCCAACCGAAGCACCCGGTCTCAACCAAAGCCCATAAAAATGCCTGTCAAATCTTGTGCCCCTCAACACCATATTATTGGAAGCATCGAACTGCATACCTACGGGAAGCATATCGGCTGTGTTGCAGCTAAAATCTGCTGTTGTATTTGCAATCCAAAAACCACGGCGATTTAAAGGTCCGTTAAAGTTGGTACCTGTGATATCATTGCAGGAAAATAAACTGTTAGTTGAACCGGCAACAAAAAGACCTGTTCTGAAAGAAAAATTCTGGTTCAGTCTGATAGTATTTTCAATTATATTTCCTTTTGAATTTCCCTGAATGACAATACCATTTGAAATATTTCCTAAATTAATAGTGTTTGTAGAAATGTCTAAGGGATAAGCAGTATTGTTTTCAGTCAGGAATATACCTGCTTGCCCCTGTGGATTGCTTCCCAATGCATCCATATTTATTTCATTTGACAGGATATTTGCCCTTGTTCCTGCAGCATCGTTCTGAAAGAGTTCTATCCCGATATCGCTTGCGCTGATACTGTTATTGGTAATACCAATTCTGCGGTTTTGACCGAGTCTGGTTGCAATGCCTATCATTGCTCTTCTGATTCTATTATCGGAAGTAATGAGGCCTGATCTTTGAACAGCTATTGCTCTACGGACATTATTGAAATTTGTTTGAGCATTTGCTCCATAACCTTTGTATTCTAATCGGTGAAATGCATTGAGTTGACCGGACAGAAAGACAGCTGTGCCGTTATGCCTTACCTGATAGGGATTGTTATTGGAAATGTTATTGAATATGCAACCATTAGCTAATATGGTTGAGTTCATGCCAACAATTCCGGTAGCGAGATCGTTAAAATTATTAGCGAGTGCAGGGTTTGGATTGGGTTGACGCATATCAAAAGTTGCCAAATCATTTATATAAATTCCTGCATATCCCATAGCCCCGGCAACAGGTGAAATCGGAAGCAAGGGATGTCCCGGAAAAGGCTTAGGTATTCCGTTTACTGTTTTAAAAATATTGTTATTAAAACCAGCCGTAGCTAAGAATATCTGTTGCGGATTTACAAAAGTTGCAGGGGGTACATATATTCCAATAAAGTTATCTCTAAAATCGCATCTTTGAATATAAATAAATGATTTATTCAAGGCCTCTACTGCATACTGTCCGCCTATGAGGGTTGTGCCTTCCAGGAAAAGTCTTGCTCCCCCCTCGACAGTGATGCTTCTCCACATAAAATTACAGAGCGTATCATTTTGTATGGTGCTGTTACTGAATACCAGCTGATTATTGGGAAGTATAATTATCTGTGCACCTGCCTCCATTGTAATGAGTGACCCACTCGCGAAGAAGTAATCAGGCACATCTACAATCAAAGTGCCTGAAACAATTATATTTTGAGCAGTGTTTTGGGCTTGGACAAGAGGTAGCAGTACATTGTTACTGATAAGGGTACTTAATAAATTTGTTGTATTGCTTACCGGGCTGTTTGCCGGGGCTGTTGTAAGTGTATGACAGCTTTGAACAAAGGGCGATATATTAGAGCCCAAAGAAAAAGCATTGGCGCAATTGGTAATCTGAATCGGGTTTAGGCAACTGTCAGCATCCCGATTTAGTATAACTGAAAGTTTTTCAATGATGCAGGCATTTGCAGGGATTGTAACATTTCTTTCAAAATGTCTAGTAGCAGGAAAATAGGTGAAATTATTTGTCGTTAATCCAAGAGAAAGATCCGCAGGAAGGGTATCTGTAATCCTTATGTTCGTAAGAGCTATACCACAAGGATTGCAAACTTCAATTTCGTAAGTTGCCAGTTGATTAATGGAGGGATTAGAACTGACTAAGCGTTTTGTGATTGTAAGTGGGCAATTGTAATCAAAGAAATAAACAGAACCAGCATCACGAATACTATCCAAGCCAAATTCGTTATCATCGTCTAAGTTAGAACCGATTACTAAATTATTTTCACTAATGCCAACAGCAACTCCAAATTGATCACTTTCATCACGGTGTAGTCCTACCAGTTTTTGTGTTTCAGTCCAGGGATTGAACTGTAAGTTTTGATCTCTGATAAAAATATAGCATGCACCAGTCATTGGTACATAATTCTGGCCATTTGAATCTTTACTGGCTGCAAAAGAGCCTACAACAATCTGATTTTTACTAATATCGACGTCAAATCCAAACACAGCGCCAGATATGTTCCCAAAACTATTAAATGTCTCAATATTACGGTCTGATGCTACAATTTTTTGTTCTAATGGCCAATTTCCATTATCCTCCCTAAAAATATAAGCTGCACCGGCCCAAAAAATTGAATCATTACCAAATTGATCAAAAACATGTGGGTAGCTGCCAACAATAGCTCTATCTTGGCTTATCGCAACTGACCACCCAAAAAAGTCATTTGGATCGCTGTCATTTGAATATAGTTTCTGCATCATAGTCCAAATACCATTATTGTTCTCAAATATGAACGCAGAACCTATGTCAGATGTATTAGTATTGCCAAAATTATCAAAACCCTGACCTACAATAATTTTATCATTATCAATGTCCACAGAAACACCAAAACCACCTGTGGGGTTATCTCCCAATAAGGTTTGTGACAGTAACCAATTAGGACTAATTCGAGAAAAAACGTAAGTTCTACCTGGAACTGAACCATATTGGCCTACCACTGCATGATTTGCCTCAATTGATACTGAATACCCGAATTGTCCGTTAGGATCAGGGTTTGTTGAATTAAGTTGGCTAACCTGCACCCAAATACCACTAGTATTTCTTTGAAATATATAAGCTCTACCGACAGAGTTTGTAATATTTTGGGGAATATTGTAGTCAGGATCACCAACTACTGCCAAATCACCTTTAATAGATACCGACCATCCGAATTTATTACTTGAAGATGAGTCATTTGAAACCAAGCGCTGTCTTAGAACCCACCCTGTATTTATTTTTTCATATATGTAGGCAACACCACCAAAAGTATTACCAGCACTATTACCACCCGGCACACCGACAATGGCAAAATTGCCGTCTATTGAAACGGAATGCCCAAAATGATTGTCCCGATTTGAAGGAAAGCTTCTAGGCGCCTCAACTACCTTTTGAATATTGCTAAAATTTTGTGCAAACAAGTAATTTGATTGAAATGACACTATAAATACCAACAAAAGCGTGTGGAATACAAAACTAATACAAAAAATTAAATTTTTCATGATCTATAAATTTAGGGGATTAAATAATATACATCACAAACATCTAATAAAAGTTATAAAGTAACAAATTAATACACGTAAAATATCATATTTATGCAAAATTTTACATTAATTTAATAAATAAATTAAAAAGACGAGACATTTCGTGCAAAAGCTTTTTACAAGAAGGTATTTAACAATACGATTTCTAAACTCCTTCAAAATTCTCCAACCCAATCTTCCTTTTCCCGCTTTCAATTTCTTTGATCATCTGTACAATTTTGGAATTGACCGGCGTAGCAATTCCCTATCCAATGCCTTTTCGACAATTAAGCAGTTGAGGAAATCAATTTTTCACCTTCCGGATCCAATATCAAAAGCTGTCATTCCAAAACAATTAGCTTCTCTCTCCCGACCAATTTCCCATCTTTCCAAACACTAACAAAATAAACACCCTTTGTGCCGGAGGGCAGTGGTATTACTTTTTCTGTTTCATTTGCATCCCATGCTTCCTGCAAAAAAAGGCGACCGAGCAGGTCATGTATTTGTACATAGTCAGGGCTACTTTGTGTTGCAGCTATGTTGAAACGACTGTTGTAGGAAGGGTTGGGGTAAATTTTTATCCGCTCCTTCAGCACTGGCAGCAGCGCCACCCCCGTAGTATCACATGCCCCGGGCGGCAGTGCAAGGGTGCGGAAATGCGGGAAGTTGGGTAGAGCTATGCCATTATAGCTAGGTGTAGCGATAGCATTTCGTCTAAAATTGCAGGCAAGACCAGCAGAATCGGGGTTTTCTATTACATGTAGACTATCTTCTCTGCTAAGTGTAAGTTCATAAATTTTTCCGTTTGGAGCTAACTGCATCTGATCAAAGCCAAAACCAAAAGGGGGCTGAGATTGAAAACCATCCCAAACAGCAACAGTCACCCTGCTTGCATTTATATATGCTGCCTGCAAATCATATTGAAACACAATGGTATCATTGGCTATGTATAAAAAGCGAGAATTGGACGAAATAGCCGCCCCCCCTGCATTGCTGTTTGAGGGCACATTTATCTGTTGTCGATAGCTTAACTCTCCTGTACAGCGATTAAAATCATATAGATGTGCCTGATTTTGTGGGTCATAACGTAAATAAAGACTGCCATTTGGTGAAAAAATTGCCTGACCATTATAATCTATCCAACTAAAACTATAGCCTACTTCCTGCCTAAAAGGGCCATAAAGGCTATCAGTTGTAAGCAAAAAACGATAATAAGCATTGCTTTCGTACTCAGGAACCAGGATCCACCAATCCTGACCATTAGCATGTTTGCAGGCTTCAAGCATATATCCTTGTCCGGCAATAGTGTCGTTTATTATTGGTTTATTCTTACTAATAACAGAACCTAGCCCATTATTTAGGCTCATATCGACAATACTATGATTTAGTTGTAGCGCAAAGAATGACAGAACACCATTTCGTCCCCTTTCAATATGAAAAACATGATATTTATTGTTTTTAGAGGGTAAAATCATCACTTTGGAAGGATACCCATAATCCCAATAAATAGAATTATTCGGATATATTGCAATGGAATCTAAGATTTGATTTAGATTATCGCCATTTTGCATCAAATTATGTGTACTGTCAATAATTTTTGCACCATTAGTATAAAAGAGTAAATTACCAGTACTGTCACAAATTGATGCATTAGCGAGTTCAGCCATATTAGCTCCTAAATTAATGGGAATAATTTCAAAGCTATCCGTAAAATTTATTAAATAATTATTAGAGCTAAGGCTAGCATAGCCCATAGGCCAAATATTGTCATGTTTTTGTGCAAATGACAAAGTTGTTAGGAAAAGAACACAATATAAAAATATATATTTTTTCATAGCGATATTAGAAAAAGTCTGCCCAGGCTCTGCTGTAAACTATAAATCACTGTATTAATAAAAAAATTCGTCCCAATTAACTTACCCTCTTCATTGAACAGGCTAAGAAAGTAGATGCCGTTCATCCATTGACTGACGTCCAAAGACAGATTATTACCATATATGCTTTTATGAAGAATGTCCTGACCAATGCTGTTTATGATACGTATTTGAAATTGGTCCTAAGCCTCCTCCGTCTCCTTCAATTTCTCAGCATTGTATGTGGTTTGGATTGATTGGATGAACTCGTCCAGTTCGCCCTCCATTACCTCGGTGAGGTTATATTTGGTAAAATTGATACGGTGATCAGTTACCCGGTTTTGTGGATAGTTATAAGTTCTGATTTTTGCAGAGCGGTCGCCCGAAACAACCAGACTGCGTCTCAAATCGGTCATTTGCGAAGTGTGCTGCTCTTGCTGAAGTTCGTACAAACGGGCAAAAAGCTTTTGCATGGCAATTTCCCTGTTTTTGTGCTGCGAACGGCCTTCCTGACATTCGACAATCACACCCGATGGTCTGTGGGTGACACGTACAGCCGATTCGGTTTTGTTAACGTGCTGTCCACCCGCACCAGAGGCACGGAAAGTGTCCCATTCCAAATCGGCCGGATTGATATGTACATCTTCCTGCTCCAGAATTGGCATTACTGCAACAGTAGCTGCCGAGGTATGCACACGACCTTGAGATTCCGTTTTTGGTATGCGTTGTACCCTATGTGTTCCAGATTCGTATTTGAGTTTGCCGTAAACGCCATCGCCGGTCACCTGCAAAAATACCTTGCTGTAACCGCCTGCCTCACTCTCATTCATGGTAATAATCTCCTTTCTCCAGCCCATTTTGTCAATGAAACGCTCATACATACGGAAGAGATCACCAGCAAAGATAGCTGCCTCGTCGCCACCGGTACCCGAACGAATCTCAACAATACAGTCTTTTTCGTCTTCAGGATCTTTGGGAATGAGCAGTTGTTTGATGTCTTCCTCCATCGGCTCCTGTTTTTCGAGTAAAATGCCCAATTCCTCCTTGGCCATTTCACGCAGGTCGGGGTCGTCGGAACTGTCCAGAATCTCGCGACATTCTGCAATTCCGTCAATCAACTGTTTGTACTCGTCGTGGGCCTTGGCAATCGGCTCTAGATTTTTGTACTCCTTGTTGATTTTCATAAACTTGTCCATATTTCCAGTTACGGAGGGGTCGGACAGCTGTTCCTCTATGTATAAGTATTTTTCTTTAATTGCGGCCAGTTTGGTCAACAGATTACTCATGTCTATAATTAAGTTTAGGCTTATTATTATAATTCATTAAAAATAGCTCTGATAAGAGCACTTAGTTTCTCCTCCGATTCGGCTACAACGCGAAGTACATCTTCGAGGGTAGTTTCTTTTATTTCCTCAATGGGATAACATTTATTCGAAACAACTACCGCCACAAAAAGCGGCAAATCCATATGTTTGGCAACCAATACCTCTGGAACTGTAGACATTCCGATGACATCGGCTCCAATGATATGTGCAAAGCGATATTCGGCCGGAGTTTCAAGATTGGGTCCCTGCAATGCAAGATAAACTCCTTTATGTGCAGCTATTCCTTTTGCCTTTGCAATTTCTAAAGCACGGGCATTAAGCTTTTTGTCGTAAGCATCCTTCATATCGGGAAAACGGACACCAAAACGGGTCTCATTTGGACCACGCAGCGGATTTTCGGGCATCAGGTTGATATGATCTTCAATCATGACAATATCGCCACTTTCTACAGATGCATTTACGCTGCCTACCGCGCTCGAAATAAACAAACGCTCAATATTCAGCAATTTCATTACTCGAACAGGAAAGGTAACCTGACGGGCCGAATAGCCTTCGTAATAATGAAAACGCCCTGCCATGGCCACTACCGGAACCCCTTCGAGATGCCCCAGAACCAATTTGCCAGCATGTCCTTGCACCGTAGATACTGGGAAATAGGGGATTTCATCGTAGGGAATTTCGCAATGTACCACAATTTCTTTGGCAAGATTTCCAAGTCCGGTTCCCAGTATTATTCCAAATTTGGGTATAAAATTATCGCTGCGGTTCTGAATATATTCAACTGCTTCGAGCGCCCTTTCGTATTGATTGATCTCCATTATATCGATATTTTTTTTGAACTGTCGGTTAACAGTTCCTCATTGAGCGGCAAAGATAGTCATTTATTTTCAAAGAAATATCAGACAGATAATCCAAGAGTTGTTTTTAAGATTAATAGATAAAATCATTTATCTATATTTGCACATTGGTTAATTTTATCAGTTTCTCAGAAATCGTATAATTTAGCCTTATATATAATAGCAAAATGCTTATTCTATGAAAAAAACAGACATACTGGTGATCGGCTCGGGTGTAGCCGGACTGACTTTCGCCATAAAAATGGCCGAAAAGCATACAGACAGAACCATTACTGTCCTGACAAAAACCGAACCGGGCGAGAGCAATACGCGCTATGCACAGGGTGGTGTAGCCGCAGTTTGGGACGACGATAAGGACTCTTACAGAAAACATATTGAAGACACCCTCGATGCAGGTGATGGCCTCTGCAAAGAAGAAATTGTAGAAATTGTGGTGAAAGAAGGTCCCATAAGAGTGAATGAACTCATTGAATGGGGCACTCGTTTCGACAAGGACAAAACAGGCTCACTCTATGATCTGGGCCGTGAGGGAGGGCATTCTGAGAATAGGATTCTCCACTATAAAGACCTGACAGGGTGGGAAATACAGCGCGCGCTGCTGGAAAAGGCCGAACAGCTGCCCAATCTCGAAATTTTTGATCATTACTTTGCAATTGATATTATTACGCAACACCATTTGGGTCGTTATATCACCCGCCTCAGCTCCAATATTGAATGCTATGGCTGCTACGCCCTCAACAAAAAAACCAATACAATCGAAACCATTCTGGCTAAGGCAACTGTAATGGCATCGGGTGGGGCAGGGCAGGTGTACAAAGCTACAACCAACCCTGTTATTGCAAGCGGCGATGGTATTGCCATGGTTTACAGAGCAAAGGGCAGGGTAGAAAATATGGAATTTATACAGTTTCATCCCACTTCGCTCTACAATCCTGCAGGGGAAAATCCTGCCTTTTTGGTGTCGGAAGCAGTGCGTGGCTTTGGTGGTATTCTTAAAGATTCTGATGGCAATGAATTTATGCACAAATACGATGAGCGCAAATCGCTTGCCCCGCGCGATATCGTTGCCCGTGCAATTGACAACGAAATGAAACAACGCGGTACCGAGCATATGTATCTCGATTGCCGACATTTGGATAAGGATGAATTTCTGAAACATTTCCCGACAATTTACAACAAATGTGTAAGTTTAGGTATCGACCCAATGCAAGCAATGATTCCGGTTGTGCCGGCTTGTCACTATCTATGCGGCGGTATCAAAACAGACACTAAGGGAAGAAGTTCCATCCATAATCTTTACGCCTGCGGTGAATGTACCAGCACAGGTCTGCACGGCGCTAATCGTCTGGCATCCAACTCACTGCTCGAGGGTTTGGTTTTTGGGCACAGAATCTTTACTGACCTTTCGCAGCGTATCGACAGCCTTGAGTGGAAAGAGGGTATCCCCGCTTGGAATGCCGAAGGCACCTCAGATCCCAATGAGATGGTACTTATCACGCAAAGTTTGAAGGAATTGAAGGAAATCATGAGCAGCTATGTGGGCATTGTGCGCAGCAATGTGCGTCTCGATCGTGCTTATGCGCGTCTGCACCTGCTTTATGAAGAAACCGAGGATCTTTATAATAACACAACCATTTCGCCTCAACTTTGCGAACTGCGCAACCTAATTACGATTGCTTATCTTATCACCCGATCGGCAGCTACACGTCATGAGAGCCGCGGCCTGCATTATACAACTGATTATCCGGGGCAACAGGAATTTTTGGATGATACGATATTATAATTTGAGAATTTGGAAATTTGAGAATTTGAAAATTGTAACGAAGTTCCGTGAATTGAAAGTAATAATGAGTGTTTACTGAATATTAAATGATCTTCAAATCTACTAATTTTTAAATTAAAAAATTCTTTCCTCTTCAGTTCTTTCCTCTTCAATTCTTTCCTCTTCAATTCTTTCCTCTTCAATTCTTTCCTCTTCAATTCTTTCCTCTTCAATTCTTTTATTCTTTCCTCTTCAATTCTTTTATTCTTTCACCCTTTCACCCTTTCACCCTTTCACCCTTTCACCCTTTCACCCTTTCACCCTTTCACCCTTTCATCTATATCAGTGAACATCTCTTCCAAACTACTCGAAAATGCCGTAAATGCCCTTGCCACTCTTCCGGGGATTGGGAAAAAGTCGGCATTGCGCCTGGCGCTACATTTGTTGCAGCGCGACAAGGATTCGGTTCAGAGTTTTTGTGCGGCGATCAGCGGCATGCGCAACAACATTCGCTTCTGCAAAAAATGCCATAACCTATCAGATGGCGATTTATGTGCAGTTTGTGCCTCGCATCGAAGAGAGCATAGCCTGGTTTGTGTGGTGGAGAGTATCAAAGATGCGATGGCTATAGAAAACACGCAACAATACAATGGCGTTTATCATATTTTGGGTGGAATTATTTCGCCGATTGAAGGCATTGGGCCCAATGATTTGAATATCCAAAGTCTTGTGGAGCGTGTGAATAGTGGCGAAGTTAAAGAAATTGTCATGGCACTCAGTCCAAGCATTGAGGGCGATACCACTATTTTCTATATTTCAAAACTGCTCAAAGATGCCGATGTAAAAATATCGACTATAGCACGTGGGGTATCCTTTGGAGGCGAATTGGAGTATACCGATGAACTAACCCTGGGCAGAAGTATTGTGAGCAGAATACCCTATAAAAATGAATAAATGCAATTCATGATATGGAACAGCTAAATGAAAATGCCGAAAATAATTCACCCTCATGGTTGAAAAACTTGCAGGAAAACTCCTGGGAGCTGGAATTTTTGATCTCGGGTGGTGCGGTTTTCTCATTGTTTCAGTTATCAAGGTATTGGGTCGATACGATTGAATCAATCGGAGTTTCATTTCCTTTTCCTGGAGCAAATCTGTTTTTCATGATTGGTGCACTGGGCATAGAGGTGCTAAAAATAGGCTTTGTAATTCATTTGTTAATGAGGGCATTTTGGATTTCAATGGTCTGTATTAATTTTGCATATCCCCAAGGTATAAATGAGTCAAAAGTCAAATGGCAAAAACCTTTCAGTCTGAAAAAAAGCACAGACAAAGGTTTAAACAATACAATTATAAGTATTGACAGGATTTGTGGTATAATTATTTTTCTATCAATTAGCAGCACTTTTATATTGGCCGGATTAATGTTTAGCATTTTTTTGACTATTAGCCTGCCTGCTTTACTAGGTATTGACTTAGGTTTTTTAAACATAGTTCTTTTTGTGGCTGCAATTTTTTATTTCATTGATTTTATAACTTTTGGATTACTCAGGAAAATTCGATATTTCAGCTTCGTTATATACCCCTTCTTTGTTTTTTTCGATATTATTACATTCAAATACTTTTTACAAAAATCTTTGTACCTTTTTTTTACGAATGTATCAAGGTGGAAATTTGTTCTGGCAATATCTGTATACCTTGTTTTTGCCATTACACTTAGTTACCTTAATATTTACCGAACCATGCAATGGCCAAACGTTTTTGATAAAAGAGCTTACAAATGGGAAATGGCAGCGGGTGAATATTTAGGTAGCAGCATGTACAAAGATCAGCTTGATGCTAATTCAAATTCAGCCTATCACATACAATCAAAAATTATAAAAGACAATTTTATTGAGCTTTTCATCAGATACAATTACAGAATTGATGAAATAATGAATTTATCAAAACAAAAAGAAAAATTGGAATTTCTATCTCAACTAATTGCGGTTCAGATAGATGATGTTATACTTGAAGACATTGAATGGCATCCAACCTGGTCAAAGAATAGCACAAACATTGGCATTACAGCTATGATTCCAATCAAAGATCTAAAGTATGGAAAACATGTGCTCGTTTTTGGAATTAAACCGGAACTATTGGAAGAAATTTATAAAGACAAAAGCCTTGACGCTGTATATATTGAAGAATTGAAAAGAAATAATGAATATACCACGATTCCCTTTTGGAAAGATAGTGGAGAATAACAGTAAAAAATGAAACTATCCGTCGTCATTGTCAATTACAACGTAAAATACTTCCTCGAACAGGCGCTGCTTTCGGTTCGAAAGGCATCGGTCGGTATGGCTGTGGAGGTATTTGTGGTGGACAATAATTCATCGGATGAATCGGTGGCGATGGTACGCGAAAAATTTCCCGAGGTTCATGTCATTGACAATAAAGACAATGTAGGTTTTTCAAAAGCAAATAACCAGGCAATACATCTGTCGAAAGGGGAATATGTGCTGCTGCTCAATCCCGACACCGTCGTTCGCGAAGATACATTTGAAAAAACTGTCGCCTTTATGGATACAAATCCAGATGCTGGCGGTCTCGGCGTAAAAATGATTGATGGCAAAGGCAATTTTCTACCCGAATCGAAAAGAGGTTTTCCTTCGCCCGAGGTGGCATTTTACAAGACCTTCGGACTGTCGAAACTATTTCCGAAATCGAAGCGATTCAACAAATACCATCTTGGCTATCTAAGTGAAAATGAAACGCATGAGGTAGATGTGCTATCGGGGGCTTTTATGCTCATGCGCAAGGCTGTTTTGGATAAAATCGGCCTGCTCGACGAGGCATTCTTTATGTACGGAGAGGATATTGACCTATCCTACAGGGTGGTAAAGGGCGGATACAAAAACTATTATTTTGCCGAAACTACCATCATTCACTACAAGGGCGAAAGCACCAAAAAAGGAAGCCTCAACTATGTGAAGACCTTTTATCAGGCTATGATTATCTTTGCCAGAAAACATTTTGGCGGGAATAAGGCAGGGCTATTTATCCTGATGCTCAATGCGGCCATCTGGTTTAGAGCAGGACTGACGCTTTTTTCCAATATCCTCAAAAACTGGTACAAGCCCGTGCTCGATGCTGCGGTCATTTTCACCGGCATGTATTTTATCAAGGACCTTTGGGCGACGCTTCGTTTTCACGATCCGCTCTATTTCAAAGCCAGTCTGCTCTATTTTAATTATCCGCTTTATATTTTCGTTTGGCTTTTTGCGGTTTACCTGCGTGGTGGCTATGACAGAAACGGGCGAGTAAAGCACCTTGTATCGGGAATTGTTATTGGTTCTTTGGTCATTTCAGCTGTTTACGGATTTTTGCCCTCTCATCTGCGTGCATCCCGCATGCTGATAGTATTTGGCAGTTTCTGGACAATTTTGAGTATGCTTGGACTGCGTAGTATGCTTGCCTTTATTCGAAAAGGCAGATTTGTCATTGATGAACCTAAAAGTAACAAGCTCATAATTGTAGGCGAAACGAATGAAAGCAAAAGAGTTTTGGAACTGCTCTACTCGGCCAGGGTCAATGTAAATATGATTGGAATTGTTTCTCCCGATGAGGGAAAAGTCGATTATGACAATTACTTGGGCTCTGTTGATCAGCTGAATGAAATTGTGGGAATCTATACTGCCAATGAAATCATCTTTTGCGGCAAAGACATCAGTTCCGAGAAAATCATCTATTGGATGAGCAGTCTGGGACCCGATATTAACTACAAAATTGTACCCGAGCAAAGTGGCAGTATCATTGGCTCCAATTCAAAAGACAGTGCCGGCGATCTTTACACGATTGATATAAATTTCAAAATTGCTTCTTCCATTCAACGACGAAATAAGAGAGTTTTGGACATTGGGCTAAGTTTGATTTTACTCCTGCTTTTTCCTATTTCCATCTGGTTTTGGAAACCTTTTGGCGGAATTTTGAAAAATGCCTTTTTAGTATTGATTGGAAAAAAATCATGGGTGGGCTATAATCCGACCGATTTACAATTAAAAAATCTGCCAAAACTTCGCCCTGCTGTACTGAATCCGAGTGATGCCCTGCCCTACAAGCCCGAAAGCCCACAAACTATTCATCGCATCAACCTATTTTACGCCAAAGATTATCAGCCAGGCAATGACTGGGAAATTATCTGGAAGGCATTTTCAAAGCTTGGCAGAAAAGTCAAATAAATTGTTTTCAAAATTCAGTAAATGAGCATTTTATACAAATTTAAATTCCTTTGCTTTGTTTTAATCCTTAGCCTGAAAGTTGCTGCCCAGCCCTGTCAGTACCTGGCCTATGAGGGATTTCCCTATACCGATAGCAGCATTCTGCACGATGCTTATGGCGGAATTGGTTGGGAATCGCCCTGGAATGTTCAAAACAGCAACAGTACTTTTCCGGGTTTTATGGCAGCGGCTCAACCAAATATGTATTACCCTTCTTTGTTAAGTTCAGGCAATCACATGATGGGAGGCATTGCCTATCTCTCGGCAGGCAGAAAACTGGATCTAAGCACAAACGGACCTTTCAGCGCCTATCGAAAGTCGAACGGCAAATTGGGACAGCCTGGTACCACCTTATATTTCAGTGCAGTCATCCGCAAGGAAGTGGCCAATGATGAAAGAGTGAATGTTATGTTGCAGGGCGGCAATGGCGTTGCCTGGGTCACGAATGCCAATCCACGCATGCAGATGGGATATTTTGGCACAGCATCCAATGTCGGAGCAAACCGTTTTTGGGGAATATCCATTGACGGCACTGTTCACAACTCCAACAAAATTGTACAAATCGGTTCAGCAGCGTTGCTTGTTGTAAAAATTGAATTTTTGGCCAATGGAGGAACGGTATCTGCATGGATTAACCCCACACAAATTGCAGGAGCAGAGCCAAGTCCGGATATTCTGGTGAACAGCACAAGCAATATGGAGTATCTGGCAGTTGCCTTATATTTGGGAAGCGCAGTCAGACAGGGTTCTTTGGATGAAATCCGCCTTGCGGGCAGCTATGCCTGTGCCAC
>CAMDAB010000065.1 GCA_945888475.1 Saprospira grandis DSM 2844
CCTGGGTTTGTATGCAAATGTATCAGCGACTTATTGAACTTGAGCTTTTGAATATCTAAGCATGGAAGAGAAATTTTCGCTGAAAGACCAGCTTTACAACCCTGCTAAGGTCGCCTTTTTGTCCGCTAAAGTTAAAATGGTGCATCGCGATTTTGACCATGAAGCTTTCGAAAATGAAATCAATAAGCAATTGCCTCAGTTGGAACTAAAAGCAAGAATGCATGCTATTGCTGTAGCACTGAAAAATCATCTGCCACAGGATTATAGAACTGCAACCAATGTATTACTAAATGCGCTTCCAGCGCCACTCGACGAGTCGAAAAGCGACAATGATTTTGGTGATTTTATTTATGCGCCCTTTGCTCATTTTGTTGCTTCGAATGGCTGCATTGCCAGTGATTTGAGCTTTTCACTAGCTGCCCTCAGAGAAATCACTAAGCGTTTTTCAGTCGAATTTGCCATAAGGACTTTTTTGAATTATTTTCCGGAAGAAACCCTTAGTGAGTTGGAAATTTGGGCCAGTGATAAAAATTATCATGTACGCCGCCTTGCCTCAGAGGGTACGAGGCCCAAACTGCCCTGGGCCGAGAAGATTAAAATAAGTACTGAAGCTACTTTGCCAATTCTAAATTTATTGTTTAGCGACCAAACCCGCTATGTTACACGCAGTGTGGCAAACCACTTGAATGACATTTCTAAAATTGATCCTGAACTTGTTTTGTCGCTTTTGCAGCAATGGCAGGAAAAGGGGAGTCAGGCAGGCAAAGAAATGGAATTTATTAAAACGCATGCCCTACGCAGCCTTGTGAAATCGGGACATGATAAGACCCTGACCTATCTTGGTTTTGCTGCAACAAATAATGTTATACTCAAAAATCTGGAGCATAGCAGTTCCATTTCAATCGGCGAAAACTTAGCGTTCAGTTTTGCCTTATTTGCTGTGGAAGATTTGGATCTGCTGATTGATTACATCCTTTACTTTTGCAATAAAGCCGGCAAAACGAGCAACAAAAAAGTGTTTAAACTCAAAAAAATAGCCTTAAAATCAGGGATTGAGCAGCGCATCTCCAAAAAACATCCCTTCAAAGCTAATATGAGCACGCGTAAGCTATATCCTGGCTTGCATAGAATTGAAATTCAGGTGAATGGAAGGGTAGTGGGGGTTGGGGAGTTTGTGGTGGAGGGGTAAGATTTTTCAGTCTGGAGTTAGTTTCGGTTTTTCCTATTCTTCCATTATTTCTCTAATGTAACGTATCGCTTCATTGAAAAAATTTGTAAGTATTTCTTTTTGAGTTTCAATTGATGTTGTGTTGGAATTAAAAATCGTGAATTTTTCTTCAATAATATTAAACCATATAGAACCATCTTTTTTTATCGGTTTATCAAAGTAATTTCCCTTTTGTAGTCTGTTTTCTTTCAAAGCTGTATCAAAGAACATGAATGCCGATTTTGGATGGTTAAATGGGTAGATCTCAATAAACACTTTTCCAGTTTCGTAGCATACGCCAAACCACGGGTCACCAATAACCAAATGCGTATCCCCTTTGAAAATTGTGAAATATTTACCAGATCGATATTCATTAATGCCCTTTAATAGTGTGTTTACAGTACAATATAATTCACTTTCAATAAATGGAGTTTTGATTATTTCATTAATCATTAAGTTGAAATGATATAGAGATTTTAAGTTGCTTAGGTTCATTTTTTCGTAATTAATAATTGAACAAACTGAGGTCAAGTAAGAGAAATAACCGTTTATTAGTAGAAGATCTTTTTCTGGTATATTCTCATGACCTTTAAGAACTTCATTTTTGAACCAGTCTATAAATTCACGCCAGTTTTTAATTGAATACCCTTCAATGTTTTCAATTTGATAATTTGCAATATACCCTTTTTTTGCATTAGGAAAGTCATAATCGTATTGCTCAAAATGATGATTTTTGTCGTGTATTTTAACCTCAATTAAATACTCGTTACTTTCAGTTTTAATCCAAAAGTCTGGCCTGCTATTGCCTTTAGAATATTCTCTTATGATTTCTAATTGTATGAAATTATCTTCGTCAAAAAAAAACTTCATGAAGTTTACTTTAAAAATTTCACTTGACATACACATTGCCCATGTGATATCAGAAAGTGCATTTTCTTTGTAAAATCGGTTACTCAAGTGATTGAAAAAGCTTTCTAGCATGTTTTAATACTTTAATGTTTTTTGAATATCATGCTGCATATAATAATTCTTTGCTTTGCTCTATGCTTTTAATAAAATATGGATTTGTAAGTGATCGCTCTGTTACTAAATCTACTTTTCTAGTGAATAATTTTTCGAGTTCGGCATGTAAGTTAAAGTAATTATCAGAATACATGCCAAAAGGAATTTCTTTGAATGATATAAGGATATCAATATCGCTATCAGCTCTGAAATTATCACTTGTTGCAGAACCGAATAGGTACATTGTCTTTACTTCATATTTTACACAGAGGCTGATGATATCTGCTAAATATTTTTGTACGTTATGGATCATAAACCGATTGTATTTAAATTTAACCTAATACAATATTATATATTCTAAAAGTTCCTTGTTTGTTCCAAAATACAAAGATATAAAAAAGAAGCGTTCAAAATCCATCAGATTTTGACAGCTTAAAGTAAAAATAGAACCTGGCATTATAAAAATCATAACTTATGGAAAAAAGCGCTAATTTTGAAAGCGAATAGGATTACTTTTTATCAAAAAAAACAAATATGCGTTTGTCTGCTTTTTTATACTTAACTGTATTACTTACAATATTTTACAGTTGTAACAACAAAGTAACTGAACACAGACAAAGCTCAAATTCAGTTTCAGCATCTGAACCACAAAAGATTTTGAAAACAAAAATGGGAACTGAGGTGCTTGTCTACAGCTTTGATGCATTTGAAAAAAACCTTTTACAGCGAAAGGAACCATCTGTTACCTATGTTATAAATTTTTGGGCAACCTGGTGCGGCCCCTGTGTTGCAGAATTGCCATATTTTTTCAAGCTCGAGGAACAATATTCAGGTAAAGATGTTAGGTTTGTTTATGTAAGCCTTGATTTTTTGAAAAATCTGGAAACTAAATTGCTGCCATTTCTCGAAAAACGAAACATCAGAAATAAAGTTGTTGTTTTGGATCAGAAAGACGTAAATAGCTGGATGAGCAAAATTGACAAAAAATGGTCGGGAGCAATTCCTGCAACGCTCATATATAATTCAAAGAGAAGGGTGTTTTTGGAACAGAATTTTGAAAGCAGCGAAGAACTGGAAAAGGCACTGAATGAAATTATAGACTAACTTTTAAATTTATTAACAAATGAAAAACACTTATTTTTTATTAATTGCGCTAGTAATTGCAATTTCAGGCATGTCTGCGCAATCAGCCTATGAAATCGGCGATTTGGTAGAGGATTTTAAATTGAAAAATATTGATGGCAAAATGATGTCGATGACTGACGCTAAAAATGCCAAAGGTTTTGTGCTAATTTTTACATGCAACCACTGCCCATTTTCAATTGCTTATGAAGACCGTATCATTGCTCTCGACAAGGCATATAAGAAAAAAGGATATCAGGTTATTGCTATCAATCCGAACGATCCCAGTATCGAAGCAGCCAAAGATGACAGTTATGAATTGATGCAACAAAGGGCCAAGGATAAAAAATTCAAATTTCCATACCTTTTCGATGAAGGACAACTTGTTTTTCCAAAATTTGGTGCTACCAAAACACCCGATTGCTTTATTGTTCAAAAATCAGCAGCTGGTCTGAAACTGGTTTATAAGGGCGCTTTCGATGATAACAAGGAAGAGAAAGAAGTTAAGCAAAAATACATTGCCAATGCCATCGATGCCCTGCTTGCGGGTAAATCACCTGAACCTGCTGTCACTAAAGCATTTGGCTGCGGGATTAAATGCAATGATAAAACTAAATTACAGACAAAAAAGGGTTAAACTTTTTACTGTACTTGATATTTAAAAGGGGCTGTCCGGATGGGACAGCCTTTTTTGGTTTAGGTATAGCAAAAAAAGAGGACTAAATAGTACCCTGTTTATTATGCTCAAATACTGTTTGCTTGACTACTTATTTGTAGCCTTCCAACGCAAATACAGAAAAAGATGAAAGCCAATGATCTACATCGTAATTGCCTTTTCCAATGCTTTGCTGGGCATAATCCCACATTTCATTCATTGAATTCATCCATTTAGATTTGAGCGCATTGTTTAGTGCATTATCCGGTAAGCTTTTTAACATACCGTTCAAGCACCAGATACGATTTAAATGAAAGCCATCCCAATGTGCTTCTCCGCCTTCATGATCGTTGGTCTTATTGATTTTTAGCGCATCTTCCACAAGTTCATTATCAAATAATTCTGGTGTAAACTTGCTTAACCATTTCACATAATCATTTTTGGATAATACTTTCCGCATCAAATCTGCAATTAGTAAAGTTCCCGACATAAAGTCGTATTCAATTGGTTCAAATGTTATTGGTGCGTTTTTTACTTTGAGGTAGTATTTTTTTGCGGCTTTCAAAAGTTCTTTCTCAAGTTTTTTGTTGCTTGAAGAGCGGGCATAATCTAATGCGAATGAAATCCCCATTGCCGGGCTGTCGTGGCTGCCTGAAATTTCAACCTCCGGAGTTTTTTTCCAGTATTTCAAATGATTATCTTCAATTTTTATTAATAATGGATCGATCTGAGTTAACCATTTTCCGGCATCCGGGTCATTCCATAATTTAAGCTCATCGGCAATTTTTAAAAACCAACTCTGTCCGTAAGGAAATTCAAAAAAACCTCCTTCATTCAGGCTGATAAAATAATGTTCTTGTCTGATATTTCTGACAGAAAAAGCCTCATTTAGTCTGGCTCTGATTTCTTTAGCTTCTGGTATAGATGGATGATTTTTAAGTAATTTCACAAGACACCAGTGATTGTGAACCGAGGAATGCCAGTCGTAACATCCGTAGAAAGATGGCCACAGATTTTTCGAAGTAGTAGAATCTTTTAATTTATAATATGCTTTATATTCTTCATAATAATGGGGGCTGCTGCGTTCAGCACAATTCAATGATAATTTTGCAAAATGGGACGCCCCTGTTTCTGTTAATACATATACTCCATTATTGTCTTTTTTTGTGAGCTTTTCTTGTGAAAAAACTAATACAGATTGGTTGACAAAAATAAAACAGGCGATTAGGAAGTAGATTGGTTTCATTTTTTTGACTATAAGGATTATGATAAAAAAATTATGCTGTAACAATTCAGTATTAATTCAGTCGAAAAAATACATTTTAGCTTGGTTGATATAGGTAGTCAAATGGAAAATATTGTGTGCAAATATACGCCTATTTTTATCAAAAGTATAGCTTAACTTTATTAGAATCAAAAAACAGGCAACTTAACAAAATGCGATTGGGAATATTATAAACAGCCCAACGGAGTAAATTTTCAACTTTCCTACCTTTCTTTTTGCCTCAAAAAAAGTGAAGCCCCGCTAAAAGCAAGGGCTTCTGAGGATAGTACAAGACTTCCTATAGAATTTTAAACTTTAACTCATTTGAGTTGAAAGCAAATTTTAAACAGATTTATGCTTCCTCTAAAAACGGATATCTGTAATCGGTTGGAGGTAGGAAATTTTCTTTGATGGCGCGAGGCGAAGTCCAACGGATAAGGTTGAGATAAGAACCTGCCTTGTCGTTGGTGCCCGAAGCACGACCGCCACCAAATGGCTGTTGTCCCACAACTGCTCCAGTAGGTTTATCGTTGATGTAGAAATTACCGGCAGTGTGACGAAGTCTGTTGGCCAGGGTTTCTATTACTTGTCTATCCTGAGCAAAAATGGCTCCGGTGAGTGCGTAAGGCGAAGCTTTGTCTAAGGCATCCATCGTTTCCCAGAATTTCTCATCTTCGAAAACGTGGATAGTCAGCACAGGACCGAAGATTTCCTCGCACATGGTCACATAGTAAGGACTTTCGACCTGGATTACTGTTGGTTCAATAAAATAACCCTCAGTTTTGCTGTAATTCCCACCGGCAATGATTTCTGTGCCGCTTGCATTTTTTGCAGCATCGACGTAGTTGACAATGCTGTCAAATGCTTTTTCATCAATAACAGCATTCACAAAATTGGTAAAATCTTCGGGATTACCCATTTTCATATCGGCAAGATCTTCCAAAAGGTATTTTTTGACATCGGGCCAAAGGCTTGAAGGTATATAAGCACGAGAAGCAGCCGAGCATTTTTGCCCCTGATATTCGAAAGCGCCGCGAGAAAGGGCAACTGCTACTGCTTTTGCATGGGCATCGGGGTAGGCAACAACATAATCTTTGCCACCAGTTTCACCCACAATGCGCGGATAATATTTGTAGTTGGGCATATTTTCGGCAATGGTTCGCCACATACGCTGAAAAGTAGAGGTGCTGCCTGTAAAATGCAAACCAGCAAATTCAGGATGTGCAAAACAGGTATTACCAACAACTGAACCATCGGCAAAAACCAGATTGATAACTCCATCGGGCAGTCCAGCCTCTTTGAAAAGGTCCATGATGACTTTGGCAGAATATACCTGTGTATTGGCCGGTTTCCACACAATCACATTGCCCATTTGGGCAGGGGCTGAACAAAGATTGGCACAGATGGATGTAAAATTAAAAGGTGTAATTGCAAGTACAAATCCTTCAAGACCACGGTATTCCATTCTATTCCAAACAGTTGGAGAGGAGATGGGCTGATCATGATAAATCTGCTGCATATAATAGGCATTGTATCTGAAAAAGTCGATCAGTTCGCAGGCAGCGTCTATCTCGGCCTGATATGCATTTTTCGACTGGCCCAGCATGGTTGCGGCATTCAGTTTTTGACGGTATGGCCCTGCAAGCAGTTCAGCAGCTTTCAGAAAAACAGCGGCTCTGTGTTCCCATGAGGTGTTTTCCCAGGCCTCGCGTGCATTCAAAGCTGCATCGATCGCCATTTTAACATGTGTTTCGTTGCCTTTGTGGTAATATCCCAAAACATGCTTTATTTCATGAGGTGGACGAACGGCTATCCTGTTTTCGCTGCGGATTTCTTTGCCGCCAATGATCATCGGAATATCTATCTCAGTTGCTTTAAAAGCTGCTAATTGTGCTTTCAGTGCTTTGCGCTCGGGGCTTCCCTTGGCATAACTCAGTACCGGTTCGTTTATAGGTTCAGGTACTTTGAAGAATGCATTTGCCATAGTTCTAATTTAGTTGATATAGTTATTAATAGTGGGCAAATATAGTTTAAATTTTTATTAATAAGGTTTTGTGTTTCTGAAAATTTAAGATAGTTCAGCTAAGTTCATTTTATCCTATGATAAAGATTATTGATAAATCTTGAGAAAAAAATATATTTTTGTGTTTGATAATTTTGTTGTGATTATGAGATTTATAAAATTCCTCTGTTTTGTAGTAATTATTCTGTTTGGCGGGAACATTTCTGCTCAACAGGTTCCAGGAAATAAGCCTTCAGGTCTTTTCTCTTTCGGTATGCGCAGTACAATAAGCACCTTTGGTCACAATGACTGGGCTAATACTGGTTTGGGCGCAGGTGGGGCACTCCGATTACAATTCAGTAAATACATCAACAGTGAATGGTTTTTCGATTTTCTGCATTCCGATGTTCAAAAAAGAGCCGGTCGGGATGATTATCATATCGGCTGGTCGGTCATGTTTTATCCGCTGGCAGGCAATGATGATTTTTCAAAACTGATGAAACCCTTTATTCTTGCCGGTCACTGCTTCGATTATACCAGAGTTTCCGATAATGCAAATCCTCAAAATATGGCTGAGCGTTGGAGTGGGGCAATTCAGGCCGGTATCGGTACGCATTTTAATCTTACGCCAAGGTTTGATGTTTCTGTTTTGGGGCAATATATGATTCATTTGGGTTCGGATGTGGATGCACATTTACATGGCAATTCGGTTCATATTGAAGCGCATAAAGGGGGAGCTTTGGAAGGGCATTTGTTGTTTACGGTGGGGGTTTATTATAAGTTGTTTGATTGTTGGTAGTGGTTTAGTGGTTTAGTAATTAAGTGAATAGTTAAGAGTGATTTAGTAGTTTAGTGAATAGTTAAGAGTGATTTAGTAGAGGAGCTAGTGCAGAGGGGCTAGGGACTAGGGACCAGAGTTTTATAGTGGTTTAGTAGCTTAGTGAACAGTTTTTTAGTGCGGAGGGGCTAGGGACTAGGGACTAGAGTTTTATAGTGGTTTAGTGATTTAGTGAACAGTAAGGTGTAGATTTGTGATTTAGTAGAGGAGCTAGTGCAGAGGGGCTAGGTACTAGAACTTTAGTGCTTGAGATACTTGATACTTGTCCCGATAGCTATCGGGATGATACCTGATACTTGATACTTGATACAATTTCTAAATTCCGACTTCTAAAAATGAAAAATTCAAAAATACTGGTTCTAATATCTCTACTTTTAATCGGTTTATCCTTAAAGGCACAGGAGGACAGGGTCGAAAAGAAAGATGGAATGCTGCGGGCAACTGCAGGAATTGAACCTGGCGTTTTGCTAAATTCCGGAAATCTGACGACTTATATCAGCGGTTTATTGGAATATCATTTACAGGAAAGAATTTCTGTGAGAGGCGATATATCAGCCTATTTTAACCTGAAAGACAGTCCATTACTTTCAAATCATGGGTTGTATTTCGGTGCTTTGTATCACTTTAGCGATAGAGCAATAGTTGACCCTTATTTGGGAATACAGCCAGGTATTCATCTTACTAAATTCAGGTATTTTGACGATTCGGGGGCCGGTCCTTTCAGATCTGAATTTAGAGTATTGCCTGTTGCGTCAATTGTTGGCGGTGTAAATTTTTATGTGAGCCGTTTTTTTAATTTTTATATCTCTTCAAGAGCTGTTTTTGGTACTTTTTCGGGAGGAGCTAATCCGCTATCTCAGCCCTTACATGAATTGAGAATAAGTTTTGGATTGGGATTCAATCTCGGTTTGAAAAAATAAAAATGTTAAATTTAAATCTTATGAATAAGTCAGTCTTTTTTTTGCTGCTCTTCGTTTCGCTAATTGCCTGTAAGTCCGAGAAAATTAAGAGCAATGAAACTCCCGAAGCTCTAAAACTACCTAAAGGTGAGGCAATTAAAGAAGCAGATCTGATTGAAGCCAATAATAAATTTTCTTTCGCACTCTTCAAGGAATTAGCGGCCGACGAGAATTTATTTGTCTCCGCTTACAGCCTTTGTTCGGCAATGGCAATGGTCTATGCCGGGGCAGGCGCTGAGACCGAAAAAGAAATAGCTGCAACCTTTTATTGGCCTGCCAACAGCATCTCATTTCACGATGCCATGTCGGCCAATACAAAAAAGTTGGAGTATAATGAAAAGGAATTTCAAATCAATCAGGCCAATAAACTCTATGCAGATACATCCCTTGTTCTTTTCAAAGAATTCCTCGACATTAATCAATCGAAATATAAATCTGAAGCCGAGCAAATAATGTTGAAAAATGCCGATGAGTCGGCCAATGGCATTAACAAATGGGTGTCAGAAAAAACACTGAAAATGATTCCGCAGCTGCTCAAAGCAGAAGATTTGAAAGATGTAAAATCTGTCTTGGTCAATGCGGTGTATTTTTATGGTTCCTGGGCAAATCCATTTAATGAGGAAGCCAGTTTAAGCGATACATTTTATTTGGAAAATAAGGAAAAATCTAGCTGTAGCTACATGACAGAAAGATGGAATAGCGGCGATGCTGATTTTGATATCAAGTATTTTGAAGACAGTCTTTTTCAGGTGCTTGAAATTCCATACAGTAAAAATTTGGGTTCAATGATTATCATTTTACCTCGCAGAGACAGTTTAGGCAAATTTGATGATTTAAACTCCGTTTTGAAAAAGCTCAGCTTTGAACAATTCACTAAATTGCTGGAAAGCCCAAAAGTAACTGATGTTCCTTTAGAAATTAAAATTCCTAAATGGAAACAGAAAACAGCATTTAATTTAAGTGAGCAACTGGAGAAAATGGGCATGAAATCTTCGTTTCAGGAGGGTTTGGCCGATTTTAAAAGAATTTCTGATTCAGACCCAAAACTACATTTGGGACCAATCCTTCATCAATCTGCCATTGAAGTAAGTGAAAAAGGCACCAAAGCATCGGCCTCAACAGCTGTAACAACAAAAGGCGAAACGGCATCTGCTCCTCAGGATCCAATCTATTTTTCGGCAAATCATCCATTCATTTACCTCATCAGAGAAAATAAAAGTGGGACAATTCTTTTTATGGGACAATTTTTAAAAGCAGAATAATGAAATTTGAAAGATCCGACATCAGCATGATTAACAATGTAACAGAGGCTGAGATTATTACTGAATTCAATAAATTCGGTGCGGAAGAAGATGATTTTGTAGTCCTGTCAAAAAATGATATGAACTACATTCAGGCTGCGCTCAGCGACTTTGAAGAAGAGGAGGGAATGCTGCTCGAATACCAGGAAGGTAATCTCGACAAGCATTTTCATGCAACCGATACAAATATTACTAAAGATCAGGTTTTAGCTGCCTTTTTATTGTATCTTAAAGCTGATGCCAGCTGGAAGGAACAGTTCAGTTGGAAAAAAACGGTGATTGAAGAAGATGATTTATAAATGATCTACGATGTCATCATTATAGGCGGTGGCCTTTCGGGCTTGGTAAATGCCATTGAATTGGGCAGGGGAGGCCTCAGTGTTCTGTTAATTGAGAAAAAAGATTACCCTCAGCATCGGGTTTGTGGCGAATATGTTTCGAATGAAGTTTTGCCCTATTTAAAATCTTTGGGTTTCGATCCCTTCAGCATTGGAGCAAAAAATCTCAGCCGTTTTCAGTTGAGTTCCAATTCCGGCACAATTGCCGAAACAGAATTGCCCTTGGGAGGCTTTGGATTGAGCCGATATGCATTTGATGAGGCCTTGTATAAAATTGCCTTGAGCCATGCTGTCAGTTTTAGTCTCAATGAAACGGTAGAAAAGGTTGAGGAAATAAATGGCATTTTTAAAGTAAAAACCCAGAAAGGAAAGGAGTTTGAATCTAAAATTGTTTTGGGAAGCCAGGGCAAAAGATCTGTCTTGGACAAAAGTCTGGATCGGAAATTTATCAATAAAAGGACCGCTTATTTTGCTGTAAAATGCCATTATCGCGGCGATTTTCCCGATGATCTGGTAAGTCTGCACAATTTCAAAGGTGGTTACTGCGGCTTATCGATGGTCGAAAATGCTGACATAAATGTATGCTATCTTAGTTGGGAAAGCCATTTGAAAAAATATGGAAGCATAGAGCGTATGCAAAAAGAATTGCTTTCGCAAAATCCATATCTAAAAAAAGTATTCAGTGACTGGGAACCGGTTTTTAAATCGCCGCTCAGCATCAGTCAGATTTATTTCAGTCAAAAAGAGCTGAATTCGAATGGCATTTTAATGTCGGGAGACGCTGCGGGCTTAATCTATCCGCTTTGCGGCAATGGAATGGCTATGGCGATACATGGAGCTAAAATATTGTCAGAACTGGTTTTGAGTTATTTTAATTCAGAAATATCTAAACCTGAACTGGAAATCTCCTACCAAAAAAACTGGAAAAAGGAATTCTCGGGCAGATTAAATGCTGGCGCAACCTTACAACATTTTTTTGGAAATCCTTTTGTGTCGGGGACAGCGGTACGATTGTTAAAAACTTTTCCTGGAATTGGCAAAAAGGTGATAAAAGCAACACATGGGAAAGCTTTGGCTTGATAACCAAAACAAAAAAAGTCGACAATGAAAATCTTGATTTCATTGTCGACAGAATAGTACTAAAAGTTTAACTTGTTTTATTTGCTTACCTCAGCAATTTTCTTGAGGAAAACAACAGCATCACTAGATTTTAAAGTTTTTGAAAACTCGGTAGATTTTTTTCTTACTGCGGTTTCAAGTTTTAATAATTTTACAAAATTTCCTTTATAGTTTTTGTCGGCATCTTTCAGCGAATCATCCATTCTTCTTGCAGCTCTTACCTTTGTCATTGCTTCGATGAAAGCGGCTTCATCTTTTAAAGCATCAACATCGATTTGAGGTACTGCATCGTCTTTTTTAACCTCTGCTTTAGGTTCTTCTTTAGCTTCTTTTTTATCTTCAGCTTTTTCTTCAGTTTTTACCTCAGCACCACCACATGAGAAAAATGCGGTCATAGCCAAAGTCAGCAGGAATAAATAAGTTTTTTTCATTTTAGGATTTTTAATTGATTGAAAAATAATATGTATAAGTGTCACAAAACTAAAAAAGATATTCATAAATTCAAGCAGATTTATCAAAGAATAATTTTAAATTGACCGTGTATTAATTTTAAAATGCAACGTTTTAGTAATACATTTACAGTTCTAAATAACCTTTTATACAGTTATGAAAACAATAAATTTACTTTTGGCATTTTTAGTACTTAGTTCTGGAATGCTCCATGCCCAGCTAAGCGCTGTTCCACCGGTTCATTATCCCGAGATCAATGTAACGCCAGAAATGCAGTCAGCAAAGCTATCGGCTGTTTATCCCATGCAAACAATCTCTAGCACAGCGCCAAATTGTTCATTGCTAAACCCAATATGTACTGCTCCCGGGCAGTTTTATACGCTGACGACTTCAGCAAATTCTCCTTCTGCAAGTCAGACAAATCCAACTAACAATTATGGTTGTCTTGGCTCTTCTGCAAATCCAATGTGGTATTATTTACGTATCGAACAGTCTGGCCCAATCGCATTGGAACTCAGAGCGCAGTCAGATATTGATTATGCCTTATGGGGGCCGTTTCAATCGGTAGCTCAGGCACAGGCAGCCTGCGGTCAATATCAGGTTCCTATTGGTTGTAGTTATTCGGGGTCAAATGTTGAAAGTCCGCAGTTATCGACTTCAACCGCTGGTCAAATTTATGTGCTGCTTATTACTAATTTCGCCAATATTGTTCAAACCGTAACACTTACACAAACGGCCGGTACTGGTCGGATGGGTTGCGATGCCTTCAGCAGTATCAGCGGCAAAGCTTTAAATGATTTGAATGGCGATTGTACAGAGGACAGTCTTGAAAATGGAATTCGGGGTATTTATATCCAATCCACCTTTGGTTTCTCCGTAACTGACAGTTTAGGTAATTACACCGTTATTGCCGATTCAGGTTCGCACACAGTTACACAGCTAGTTCCCGCATATCTTCAGCCACTCGTAGACAGTATTTGTGTGGGCCCTTACAGTTTTAACTTTGGTTTTCCCGTTACCGATACAAATGATGTCAATTTTTATTACGATGTCCTGGAATGCCCCTATCTGACCTTGGATGTTTCGAGTAACAGAAGAAGACGTTGTTTTTTGAACAACACCTATATTCAATATTGTAATGAGGGATTTGCCGATGCTAGCAATGTACAGGTATATGTCGATCTGCCGCAGTATGTAAATTTTGTAAGTGCAAATTATCCGCACACAATAGATACTGCTGGAAATTATGTTTTTAATATAGGAAATCTGGCCGAAGGCCAATGCGGCACTATACATATTATCGACAGTGTTTCCTGCGTGAATGGAATTACTGGCACTATTCAATGTATAAGAGCCTGGATTACGCCGCCAAATAGTTGTGTCGATGATAGTACAGTGGTGAATCCGAATGACCCATGGGATCAGAGTTCTGTTTCTGTATCGGCCCAATGTGTTGCCGATTCTGTCATACGTTTTACCATTTTAAACACAGGCGATCCCGGTAATGGGAACATGGACGGACCAACAGAATACAGAATTTATATCGATGGTTTGTTGGTGTACACAGGCTATCTGCAAATAAATGGCGGAGATACTTATATTTTGGAAATCCCAGCGACAGGCGGAGTGGTCCGTTTGGAATGCGACCAAAGACCAAATCACCCTGGTAACAGTAATCCAAATGCTGTAGTGCAGGGTTGCGGCGACAGTACCAACACTGCATTGCTCGATGATTGGATTGCCTACAATGCGCAGTCTGAAGATGACGCTGCTGTGAATATCGAAGAAGACTGTATGCCTGTTTTAGACAGCTACGACCCCAATGACAAGCAGGTGAGCCCTAGCGGTGCAGGCAACAATCATGTGGTTGTTCCGGGCACAGAACTCGATTACACAGTCCGTTTTCAAAACACAGGAAATGATGTCGCTTACCGTGTAATCATAAGAGACACACTCGAATCTGATCTTGATATATCAACTTTGAGACTTGGTGCCTCCTCACACAATTTCGACTTCTACCTCGAAGGTAGTGCTAATCCGGTTTTGGTTTTCGATTTCAAAAATATCAATCTTCCCGACAGCGCTAGTAATCCATTAGGCAGTCAGGGTCAGGTGAAATTTAAAATTTCTCCAAAACCTAATACAGCTTTGGGAACCTTAGTAGAAAATCATGCTTCGATTTATTTCGATTTTAATGATCCGATTGTGACCAATACAGCCTGGGTGACGATTGACAATCCTGCAACCGGTAATCCGATAAATGTGACAGTCATTTCATCGACTGAAAGCCTTGAAAATAAATTGAATGTAACCCTGTTTCCAAATCCAAACAAAGGTTTGCTCATGGTTAACCTGCAAGAAACAACCGATGCTATGCTCTCCGTTATTTCACTGAATGGTCAGTTGCTCAAGCAGTTCGAAATCAGAAATGACTCAAATGCCCAACTCAATATTACCGATCTCCCAGCCGGCATTTACCTGCTGAATATTCAGACAGATAAGAAAGTGGCTATGATGAAAATTGTGAAGCAGTAGAGTATAGTTCGAATAAAAAAACGGATGTCAGCGTTAGGTTGACATCCGTTTTTTTTGTTTTGAACTGTGCTATTGTTTTGAATTTAGTTTTAAAGAATTTTTGCTAACGACGGTTCTCAGCTATACGCAGGCAGGGATTTTAATCACTGAACTTCCTACGAAGAACTGAACTTTAAATTTACCACTTTCTTGTCCTAAGAAGCACGAAACCCCTGCTTGCGTATAGGTGATGTTGTGGCCAGTTTTTCTTTATACCTTTTCTCTATTTCATTCGCAAAAGCCGTTTTATCATTCCTTAGGAATTCCATTGCTTCTCCATTCACAATGGTCGGATGTATGTCTCTAAGATTCTTATCGCTCCAAGTGGCAAGTTCTACAAGGATAGGTGTCAAAGATAGTCCCTTTTCGGTCAAGAGGTAGAGGTTAGTCTTTTTATTGTCTGGTCGTTGGGTTTTGATGATAAGTCCCACTTCTTCCAAGATTTTGAGTTTGGCGGAAAGGATATTGGTAGCAATAGCTTCATCACTTTCAGTGAAGTCTTTGAAAGTCTCCTTGCCTTCGATGAGCATTTGCTTTACGATAACCAATATCCATTTGTCTCCTAAAACATCTAAGGCTGAGGTAAACGGGCAATTACATCTGAAATCTTGTCGCATCTGTTAAGTCAGTATTAAGTATTACTTGCAAAATGAAATTTATTGTAATTATTACTTGCATATTGAAAGTTAATTTGTAATTTTGCTTGCGAAACAAAAGTAATAATTATATATCAAACGACAAAAACAATGAGAAAAGTATTAGCAGTATTAGCTCTATCAGGTATTCTCGCTTCCTATGATACAGCGCAAACAAATTCAACAAGCGAGGTTAACTCAAACAACAACAAAATGAACAACAAAGAAATTGTAGGCACTTTCTTAGGTGCAGTAGCCAAACAAGACGCAGAAACTATGCGCAAATTTGCAAATGCCGATTACATTCAACACAATCCATTTGTGCCAACTGGTTTAGACCCTTTTATTGGTTTATTACCAGTTTTAAAAGAACACGGAACCTATGCCGAAAACGTGAGAATGTTTCAAGATGGCGATTTTGTGTTTATGCACAATATCTGGAAAAATGCCAAACCTTTTGGTGCGGATGAAATGGTGGCATTTGACATTATTCGTGTTGATAAAAACGGAAAAGTAGCCGAGCATTGGGACGCAATGACCGTTTTAGTTAAAGAAACTGCAAGTGGTAGAACACAAACCGATGGACCAACAACTGTTGAAGATTTAGATAAAACAGAGGCAAACAAAGCCTTGGCAGTTTCCCTTATTGAAGACGTTTTAATGGGTAAAAATCCAAGTAAGATTGGCGACTACATCAGTTCCGAAGAGTACCACCAGCACAACCCTCAAATTAAAGACGGATTGACTGGCATAGTAGAAGCAGTGCAGTATCTCACTTCTCAAAATAATATGTTCAAATACACCAAAATCCATAAAGTGTTGGGTGAAGGGAACTTCGTGCTTACCGTAAGCGAAGGTGAATGGAATGGTGGCAAGAAACACGTGTTTTATGATTTATTCAGAATGAAAAACAGCAAAATCGTAGAACATTGGGATGTAATCCAAGAAATTCCAACTGAAGGATTGGCTCACAATAACGGAATGTTTGGATTTTAAAAAATTAATATTTATCAAAATGAAAAATATAATCATCACAGGAAGCAGCAACGGATTTGGTCTGAAAGCTGCAAAAGATTTTGCCGACAAAGGCAATAAAGTATTCGCAACAATGCGTAATCCTAATGGTAAAAATGCCAATGCAAAAGCAGAATTAGAGAACTATTCTGCCAACATCAAAGTGGTAGATATGGATGTAACCAGTGATGCTTCTGTATAAGAAGCTATGTTAACTATTCTTGCAGACGCAGGAAACATTGATATTCTTATCAACAATGCAGGTATTATGTATTTGGGAATTACCGAAGCATTCAGCGTTGAACAAGCAAAATTTCAAATGGAAACCAATTATTTTGGTGCTATTAGAGTAATGCAAGCCATTTTACCATCTATGCGTAAAGCTAGTTCAGGTTTAATTATCAATACTTCTTCGTTGGTTGGTCGTATGTCACCACCATTTTTTGGTACTTACACTGCAACTAAACACGCTTTGGAAGGATATTCACAAGCATTGCGTTACGAAGTTTCACCTTTTGGCGTTGACATAGTCTTGGTTGAACCTGGTCCATTTGGTACAGGATTATTAGCATCAGGTCAAGCTCCTGCACATTATAAAGTTTTAGAAACTTATGGCGAATTAGCAGGTGTTCCTTCTGCAATGGGCGAAAATTTTGCTCAAATGTTACAAAGTGAAAATGCTCCTGACCCACAATGGGTAGTAGATGCTTATTTGAAACTGGCAGAACAACCTTTTGGAAGTCGTCCTACAAGAACGGTTGTCGGTATCACTTGGGGTACTGACGAAATTAACAACCTAACTCAACCTATTCAAGATAGAATTTTGAAAGAAATGCAGCTTGAAAGTGTTTTGGGTGGTGTTTCTGTATAGTTATATAGACTATAATCAATAACCGGTTCGGTCTTGATGATGCGAAATATTTTGCCAAAAAAAGACTATCAAGTTTTTGACACCCTGCGTAATCCAAATGGAAAAATGCATTTCAGGGTAGGGTATACCTTAACTTGTGCGGTGTAATTAAAAAGCCCATGAATTTTGACACGTCAAGAATTTAAAATATGTTTTAACCAATACTTTGATGCTATTCGGAGGTATTTGGTGTATCGTGGTGCGGATACTGAATTGGCAACGGATATTGCCCAAGACGTATTCATGAAATTATGGGAAAAGAAGCTGGAGTTTGAAGAAGGTCGGACGAAAAGTCTGTTGTACAAAATGGCAAGTGATGCTTTTGTCTCACACTTCAGGAAGGCGCAAGTTGCTGCGAAGTATGAACAATCTTTGGAACTGAAAGTAGAATCTAACGATCCACACAAGCAACTTGAATACGAAGAAGTACATGGACAGTATTTGATTGCGATGTCGATAATGGGCGAAAAGCAGCGAGAGGTTTTCTTGATGAATCGAATAGAGGAAATGACGTACAGGGAAATTGCTAAACGATTGGATCTGAGTGTAAAAGCTGTAGAGAAACGAATGAGTCAAGCCATTGGTCTCTTGAGAGAAAGATTAATTAAAAAGTAGGGTGTTACCCATGAAACACGGTTTATAAAAGCGATGAGTACCAACCAACATATTAAAGACGAGCATAAACTCCCTGAAGACTGGGAAAAAGTTGCTCGACATTCAGAGCCGCAGTTTTCCAGAAGCAAGGATGATGTTTGGAATGATATGGTGGCGCAAATTCATGAACAGCCAAAAGAGTCAAAAGTGATTCAACTGAGATGGTTCAAATACGCAGCTGCTGCTGTTGTTCTGCTCTTGTCAACAACCGCTTTCTTGAGATTCTACACGGAGTCAGTTTCCATTCCTGCGGGATTGCACGGCAGTGTTTCGCTGCCTGATGGCTCAACTGTAGAATTGAATGCTGCAACTGAATTGAGTTTCCATCCTTTCTGGTGGCAATTCGACCGCTCGGTTAAAATGGAAGGAGAAGCTTTTTTTAATGTGAAGAAAGGCAGCAGTTTTTTGGTGTTGTCGAAGAATGGAACAACCACGGTTCTTGGAACCAGTTTCAACGTCAACAGCCGCGAAGACGGCTACACCGTTTTCTGTAAATCAGGGAAAGTCAGTGTCCAGCACGAAACTTCAGAAGTGGTTATTACGTACAACGAATCAGCTCAATTAAAGGCAAATGGAGAATTGGAGAAACGTACAGATGCAAATGGTTCTGAGTTCATCGGTTGGATAGATAATCAGTTTATTTTCAATGCCAAGTCGTTAAGAGATGTAACAAGAGAAATTGAGTTACAATACGATATTGATTTGAACATCGTTGAGGATGATGTGGCTGATTGGAAGTTCACTGGTGCGTTCAATAGATCGGATGATGTGAAGGAAACGTTGGAAGTCATTTCCATCTCAATGGGACTTAAATTTGAACAAAACTCCGATAGAAGTTATTCCGTGAGGAAACAAAATCATTGATGATGTCTCGAATAATCCTATGTCTATTAATGCCGTTGCTTTGGTCTTTCGCCTTGGCTCAGGAGAGTTCTGCTCAAGAGAACGTTTCGTTGAAAGAATTACTGAATGAATGGCAACGCAATAACGACTTTGAATATTCTGGACGAGACGATTTATTGTCTCAATGTATGGTGCCCGATTCGGTACATTCTATAGACGAGTTATCAAAGCATCTTAGTTCTTGCAAGTTGGCCTACGAACTCAGGAATGGCGTATTCATCATTTTTAAAAATGAAAAACTGTATTCCTTGGTGGGTTATGTGAAGGACGCTGAAACGGGAATGCCTATTCCTAATGTGACAGTGAAACTGGGCGATATTGGAATTACCACAAGCAATGACGGTTATTTCTTTCTGATTACTAATGACACCTTTGCGACTGTGGAGGTGTCACACGTTTCTTACAACGCGCAGCATCTAAAACTCAACACGAGTATCGACCATCATATCGAATTAGTTCCTAGAATTATAACACTTGCTGAGGTTGTAATCGTGGGGAATTCAATTAATTCATCAGAAAAGTCAAATAATACCTCAGAAAAGTCAAATAATACCTCAGAAAAGTCGAACGTTTTAAATGGCAGAAGAATCAGTCAATTGCGGTTGTTTCGGAATATTAATGACCTATTGAATAATCGGCCATCGGATGAGATAAGCACCTTTGTAAATGAGCGCAAACAAGGGTTGGACATTACTTATTATCGGTTAGAGGTGAGTAAGAAAAGAGGCCGTGAAATTGGGAGGGTTTTCGCTTTCAGCGATGAAACGGGATTCTACATTAATCCTCTTAAACCAAAACTCCACAAACGGACCAACTTCTTTGAAGCAGACACTATTGGAGATTTTATTCATTTCATAGAGATGGCATCAGTGACAACTCTAGGAAATACTTATCCCTATCCGGAAAAAAAATTACTGGATATTAGAAGCGGTAAAGTAAAAAGCCTTACCAGAAGTCTTCTTCGTGAACTTATTGCTGATGACCAGCAATTACTCGAAATGTTCAATAATGAAAAAGGAAAGAGCGCTAAGCTGGCTTCGTATCTTAGAGAATACTACTTCCGAAAAAAAATGTGATTTCTGGTAGGGTATTTCCCTATCTGTGCGGTGTAATAGTAGATTCACCAAAAAAATAGAAATCATGAAAAAAACAATCAAATTGCTAGCCGCCATGGCTATGGTAATTTCAACTGCAAGTAGTATGGCTTTCGGACAACAAGACCCGCAACCAACGGAAGGAACCATTAAACTCTACAGATCTTCTTCCGATTTCCTAAACAAGGAAACAGCAGGAGAAGTACAAGCAGAATTCCGCTACAGAGAACTTGGATTCTCAATTGTCTATATCGGTGTAATAACCGACAAGGAAGATCGAGAAAAAGTGGGACGCGTATTCGGATTCGAGCTAGGAGATAAGGTTTACGTTAACCCTGGAAGGAGACAACTAAAGCGAAGAAACAACTTTTTCGAAGCACAGTTAATCGGGCCATATATTTACTACAAAGTGGTTGAAGGCGGAAATACTCAGAATGGTACAGCTCACTTTATTTACCCTGCCGAGAAACTCCTTCACATGGAAACGGG
>CAMDAB010000066.1 GCA_945888475.1 Saprospira grandis DSM 2844
TCCTAATTTTTTAATGACGCTCAGGTTTAAGCTGTGGAAAGGCTCATCATAAATATCCGGAGCAAGGCCAGTACCAACTATGGCAAGGGTTGGACCTTTCACATTGTAAAAAATACCAAAGTCAAGTCCAAGTTCTTCGCTGTTATAGCTCAAGCCTGCATTGATAACATAAGGTGACTGACCTGCCATATCGCGAGTTTTGTCAAAAATTTGCCCAACTCTTGCATAATTATTTCTGGCATTGAATTCCAAATCGGTCATCGTGATTTGAGATTTTACCAAGGTTACATTGGTATTCACACTCAATTTTGATAAAGCAGGGCTTATGAACCCAAAGTTCTTTCTCAATTCGAATTCAAAACCTAAGAGTTCTCCTGTTCCTACGTTTCTAGTTTGGTACTCTGTGCTGGTTTGTTGCTCAGGAATACGAACCAATTCAATTGGATTTTGGAAATTCTTGAAAAATCCACTCACAGAAACCATCTGATTCTCTCTAAAGAAAAGCTCCCAACGAATATCGACATTATCTATATCTGTTTCCTTTAAAATACCGTCCCAGGTAATAGTTCTTTGACCTTCAACATCTGCAGTATATGGGAACAAGCTACCGTTAAAAATACGGTTGGTAATCGGATCGAGAATCTGTGCATAGGATAATTCTTTGAACGAAGGACGCGCAACAGTTCTGGAATAAGCCAAACGAAGATTTTGTTTGGGCGTAATATTGTAAACCAAATTCAAAGAAGGGAAAAGGTTGATGGTTTCCAATACCTTTTCATTCGCCAAATTATTGCCATCAGTATTTCCACGAGCAAACTGAATGTCGCGTCCTGTATGACGTTGTACAAAGTATTCTGCACGCAAACCTATGATTGTCTTGAATCTTTTAAAGAAAGTTGCTTCGTTCGAAACATACAAACCTGAATTATTAACATTAGAACTGTACTGATTCGGATTAGGATTGGCATTGCCAGATTGTATGTATGTACCATTTACTGAATTAGGGTAAATATTTTCAGGTGCTAAAACAAGATTAGCATCGGGAGCAGACCAGGATTGAGGTCTTGAAAAAACAATCTCATACAGACGTATGCTGTAATCTCTTACTTTGTAAGTATGTGCAGCACCAAATCGCAATTTAGCCTCTGAGCCCGAAAGTCTGTACTTCTTGGTCAAATCAATTTTTGCAACAGCATTCAACTCATTTAGCGATCTCCAAATTCTTGAAGGATTACCCGCTTCACCCGAGGAGAAAGTATAGGTGCCGTCGTAACTGAAAGCCGTTTTCCTGATATCGGGATCCATCGATGAAGAATATGTTGGAGAGAGCCTCCAGTCGATTTCCCATTTCGATTTTGTTAAAACATGGGTACCATTAATCAAAATATTACTGAGTGAGCGCTGATTGTATTCTAAGTTATCAGAATAAGCTTCGTAGCCTGATTGACCAGCTGCAGATGAATTATTTTCAATGAAGAATTTACCTGCTTTCGCCTCGCCGTTTTGCAAATGCATTACAGTCATTTTCAATTTAGACGTGGGTGTTTTATATGCAAGACCACCAATTGCGCCAATTAAGAAATTACGTTCACTTAATTCACCACGCTGTCGAGTGGCATAAGTTAAGTCAAAAACTGACGAATCTCTTTCTCTTTGATATTCACCATAGCTAACATCATCGTAAAATTTATAATCGGATTTATATGTTATGGAGAATGTATATCCCAATTTATGCTGAGAGAGTTCTCCGGTTTTTCTATTTTTTAAAGTAATTTGGTCACCAAAAGAATATCCCAGATTCATATCGAGCAAACTAAGTCTACGTTCAGTCGCCAAAGTCTTGGAAAAACTATTGATATAATTTAATACAGTTTCTTGAGGAAGACCATTAAAAGGAGTAGGCACAACAGAACCATTTGAACCCGCAGGAAGCGCGCGCGTACCATCATCGAACCCAAGAAAATCTGTTTTTCCACCCTTATATGATAGGTAATTTTTATTAAAATGCACCTGAGGATTGTATGCCGTTCCAAAAGAAATAGCCGAAACACGCTGCTCAGGAAAGTCTTTAGTTTCAATATTGAGTAAGCCGCCAGTGAAATCGGCAGGCAATTCGGCAGTGAAAGTTTTGTTGACCGTGACATTACTGATAAGGTTGGTCGGGAAAATATCCATCTGCAAGGTGTTTTTATCAGGGTCGAGACCCGGAATGTCCACACCGTTGAGGGTTGTTTTTGAGTAACGGTCGCCCAAACCGCGAATATAAACGTATTTGCCATTTTCGACTGTGACGCCGGTAACACGTTTGGTGGCTTCGGCTACATTGCCGTCACCTGTTTGGCGAATTTTATCGGATGAAATACCATCGATTAATCCGGCAGATTTCAATTTCAAGTTGATAATGCCAGCCTCGTTCGATCTAATCGCCTCAGCGACCACAACAACTTCACCAGCTTCGAGCACATCTTCTTTCAAAGTGATATTGTCAATAAGTTTTACCTCGTTTAGTTTGACAACTACACCTGTAACAGTAATAGATTTGTATGCAATGTAGGTATACTGGAGTTCGTAAGTGCCGGGTTCTACTTCGATACTGTATTCACCGTCAAGATCGGTGATGGCACCTGTAGTTGTTCCAACAATTAAAACTGTGACGCCAATCATTGGTTCATTGTTCACATCATCGTAAACAGCACCTCTGATAGTTCCTTTTTGTGCCGACATATAAGCTGCCGACAGCATGAGTGATAGGAGAAATAAAAGCTTTTTCATATAAATTGATAAGTTAGTATAAAAAAAACAGACCGGATTTCAAGGTTCCGGTCTGTTTGGTATATTTTATTTTAATTAGAAACTTCCAAGAAGGTTTGCTTGAGCAGCCCAAGTCCAAGACAAAGCAGCTTTGTTAGCACCTACTGTACGAGTAGAAACGATTGTTGCCTGAGCGCTAGTACCGTTTTTGAATACTGCAGTTAATGCAGGGCTATTCATACCTGTAGTGTCTAATTGCAATGAAGCAAAATTAAGGATATTGTTTGTAAAGTTGTCAGTAGTACAAGTTGAACCTGTTGGATTAGAGAGAGATAAGTCAGCTCTACCAGCAGTAGCAGGGTCAGAGAATCCGAAGAAAAACATATTTTCAAATGTACCTCTTGCACATGAGCGGAAATCTCCCAACTCAGAAGCAGGATTACCTTTAACTGAACCATTTCTTAAAGTGTGCTCATCGTTCAATGTTCCTTCAGGACCATCAATTTCAAGTGCATGGTCAGTAAGGTCACCACAGATAACGATAAAGTTGTCTAAAGTACCGCCCCATGATTGGTCAGTATCGATTGCATCATCACCTGAGTTAAGTACAAGTGCATTGGTTACATTTACAGTACCGCCGAAAAATTCGATACCATCATCTTGGTTAGCAACAACTTCGATGTTTTCGATAACAGTACCGTTACCTACACCACCTAAAGTAAGACCGTTGATTTCATTACCGTTACCGATATTTGCACCACCGTGACGGATAGAGATATATTTCAATACACCGCTGTTATCAGCAGCATCAGTGCCACCATAAAGACCGTTTGCATCTGTTGTCGGAATGCCTTCGATTTGAATTTCATTAGCAGAAGCAGAAATTGGTGCTTTACCCAAAACGATCAAACCACCCCAAAGACCTGCAACGGTAGCATCAAGGTTAGGGCTTGTGAAATCACCAGCAGCAACTTGCGCTACAGAAATTTCATCAGCAACAGTTGTGAAAATGATAGGTGCTGTTGCAGTACCAACTGCATTCAATTTAGCACCACGTGCAATCAAAAGTGCAGTAGCATTTGCTCCTGTACCAGCTTGACCTTTGATGATTGTACCTGCTTCGATTGTAAGCGTTACACCATCAACAACTGTAATACGACCAGCAAGTTCGTAAACGTTGTTTTTAGTCCATGTTTTGTTGGTCGTAATGTTTGAAGTAACAATTACATTAGCTGATTGACCTACGCAAGTACCGTCAACACAAACTTTACCGTTGTCGCAGACAACACCTTCGCAATTGTCTTTTTCTTTGCAAGACTGTACACCCAAAGTGAGGGCTACAAGAGAGAGCAGAAATAATCTTGATTTTCTCATAATATTAATGTTTTTTGTTTTTGATGCCACAAATGTCCGAACACAATGTTAACACATATCGAATTCAATATTAATTCAATGTTAATATTGAAAAAATGCTTTATGAACTTCCAGATTCACCCTCTTATGTTTTGCATCAAAGGATATGCATTGCACAATACCCCAAAAAATGAACATTTTATCATGCATTTTTTTGCGGTTTTACTTTTTAATGATAGGTTTGCAACAGTTTTCCAAAACCTTGTACTTTTTCCCAATCAACCCTTCTTAAATATTTAAGAAAAATCATTACTATGATAAAATCTATACAATTTCTTGCATTTTTTCTGATTATTTCGAACATTGCATTTTCCCAATCGATGCGCGAAGCCTATGAAGAGGCGATCAGACAGTCTATTCTGAATGGCAGTTACGAGGAAATGGGTTGTGGTAATGGCTCCAGAGATTTTCCGCAATTTGACGCAGGCAGAGCCTGTAACAGCAACAACGGCTATGGCACGGCCTCCTGGCAGCCTTCTTCTACTAATGGTGGAGCAGTCGGTTTCGATGTACTAAACTGTACTGTAGCTAATACTCCGGTATCCTCTTGCGGTTTTTACAAAGTACCATTGGCCATAGTGGTTTTCGAAAATCCGGCACATGTGGGAACAAATTATTTGAATGGTTCAGGCTTTGCTACACTTACAGATACAGATATCAACAATGCTTTGACGCAGATGAATAATCTTTATGCCAATGCAAAGATTCAGTTTTACGAAGCTGTTCCAAGAAGACGTGTTACAAATCCTGATTTTTACGATTTTTACACCTCATTTTTAGGTAGTAATGAGCCGGCAACTGCTCCTAATAATTCAATAGACGACGATAATGAAACTGCATCCTTCGATGTAAGCGGCATTATCAACCTTTATTTTGTCGGTGGTCTAAACGGAGACCACGATGCATCGGGGATTACCGGATATGCTCCTTTTCCACCGAGCAGAGATTATTCCGTTATGGCTTACAGAGCTTTATTCGGAACTACACTTTATCATGAGTTGGGTCATTATCTGGGTTTGCAGCATACCCAAAACAACCAGTTAACCAGTAATGATAATGCACAATATCCGCCTCAGGGTGCTATGAACAATTCTGATTGTTTAACCAGCGGCGATAAAATCTGCGATACCTGGCCCGATCCAAACTTCTCGGGTTGTAACAATGCTACTTGTGTTTATCAGACTACGCCATCTCCGCCCTGCGGCGTTTTGACTATAAATCCTGCGAGCGGTACGAACTATGGCGGAGGAGTTTCCACAATTTTGCAGCGCAATATTATGTCCTCTAATTCCTTTAATAATTGCCGGCAGGATTTTAGCCCTTGTCAGTATGTGAAAACACAGGATGTATTGCTCAACTGCCGTATGAATCTTTGTGACACTGCCGTTGCTCGTCACTTTAACAGCACCGTACTGAATAATGCAGAATCACCATACAAGGAAATCTGCGTTGGAAGCACAATCCCAACATTTACTGCCAAAAACAGTTGCTACAATTGGTACACAGTCCCTACAGGAGGAGCACCAGTAGCTATCGCTACCAATACCTTTACGCCAACAGCTGCCCAGCTCAATGTCAATGCTGCCGGAACAACATTTTTCTATATTGAGGAAGTCAACAAATACAATTTAACCTGTCGTCAGGTCCTCAGAGTGGTTGTTTCTCCCAAACCGGGCAATGGTTTCAATGTTGCCGATGGATCGACAGCGATAGTTCTAAATGGCGCTCAAACTATTAATGTCAACACCAGCGGAGTAGCGCTCGATGCCAATCAGGTTGTGGGTTGGTGGCTTACGGTAGATAACCCGATTTCAAGCACAGCAACAAATCAGACTACACTAAATACAGCATTAGGTTCAGCTACAGTGGGTGGTGCTGTAACTTCTTCCACACCTAGTCAAATTTTTGAAGCTACAACAGGAACACCGGCTACAGCGCTAAGTCTAAATTTAGATTGTTCTGTATTGAATCCCACTAGAAATTATTTTCTAACACCTTTTGTTTCCGGAAAAAAAGCGGCAATTGCCGATGCAAGCTGTGTTGTAAATCTGCCTATTTCGAACATTACGGTTGGAACTGCTGCTGGCAAAAGAGCTTCTTTATCGATAGGGGGAGTACCTTGTCGCCCTGCTAGTCCGCCAAATTCGCCAACTTTTACAATTACCGTAAATGTAACCGGATATACTGGTGCTGCAAATAACTTGTTAATCAGGATCAGAACTAATGCTACCTGTGCAACTCCTAATGCAGCTGGAGGGTTAGTTGCCGGAAATGGAACTTACACATTTACACAAGCCAATTTTCCCGCTGGTTTCGACCCTGCAACAACAGGACTTTGTATACTGGTATTCGAGAATGCTGGAAATCCGGGAGGTATGTCGACCGGAAATATAACAGCTTCACTTAATATCACTTATCCAGGTACGCCTGCGATTGTTTTTCCAACTGTAAATTATACAAACTGTTTATTCGGAACCCCTGTTCAGATAAATTGTCCAAACAATATAGCAGTCTCCAACACTGCTGGATGTAACTCGGGTGCTGTAAATGGAGTAACTGGCAATAGCTGGTTTAACGTATTGGATGGCTCAGGTAGAATTATTGCAGCTGTAAATCCCGGCACAAATAATCTGGGTACTGTTACTGTTTCTGTAAATGATATGGCTGCTGTTCCCTTAGATGGAGATGGTCGCCACTACATACCTCGCTACTGGAATTTTGAATCATCAAATTTTGGTGGTATTGCTACACCTTTCCCATCGGGCAATGTAGGAATCAGACTTTATTTACTGGATGCCGAATTAAGTGCTTATAATACAGCAGCCGGCACCACAAATACAGCAGCACAGCTCAACCTCACACATTATGCCGGAGCCAATGAAGACTGTAACCTGATGAACAATAATTATAGTACAGCAATTTTAGAGCAAATCACCAATGCAGTTATTGCTAGCAGTACTTACAATTCTGCTTCGGGGGCCGGTTATCAGTTGCAGTTTAATCTTTCGCACTTTTCCGAAATAGGTGCATCCGGTTCAACAGTACTGCTTTCAGAAGCCACGTTGCTTCAGTTTAGCTCTACAGGAAATGAGTCAAGTGTAGATCTTTTTTGGAAAACAAACAATGTGAACAATATCCTTCGATATGAAGTAGAACATTCAACCAATGCATACGTTTTTGAAAAAATTGGGGAAATTGTTGTGACAGACCCCAATAAAAAAGACTTCAGTTTCAGGCATCTCTATCCTACCAATGGGGAGAATTATTATAGACTAAAACTCATTTCAGCAAATGAAACTGCATATAGCAATGTGTTAAGTCAGAATCTCGAATTACAGCAGACTGTTAAACTAATTCCTAATCCTTCCAAATCTGAAACAACGCTTGCTTTTTATTCGGCACCTAATATCAGCGAAACTGCTGTTGAGATCTATGATATCAGTGGAAAAATGGTATACAGCCAGTTATTAACCGTAAGAGAAGGAATGAATTATCATACCCTCCGAACCGATTTACTGCCAGCAGGAATATACACCGTTAGATTGGGAACAGGTGCAGAAGTTACTACCATCAGATTCGTAAAAGAATAAATTTCGAAAACTTACAATATCTTTGGCCCTGATTCTTTGAGTCGGGGCTATTTTTTAGGCCCGGTTTTTGGCAATAAATTTTAAATCTTAAAATATATGAACTACAGCCTTTTTTCTCTCATGATTTTTACCATGATTTTCTTTTCGTGCCGAACTGCCAAAAAAAGCGAAAACATCATTGAAAACAAAAGTTTTATACCTTATACTAACGGCAGTTACTGGGTTTTTAAAGATAGCGAAGGCTTTGTCGATACGCTAAAAGTTCTGAGATCGGAAAAAACTGCCGATGGTTTAAAAGTTGACCTCAACAGCGAAAAATGGCTTGTAAAATCGCCCGATTCAATCTTTGTTCGCTGTCAGACCCGTGGCGGAGGAGAATTCACCATGCCGCTTTTTATCAAAACAAAGGAAACGACTGAGTATAATACTTGTTTGGGCGATGTCGTTACGCAGGTTGATGTCAAAAGACTTAGGGAGCCTCAAGTAATTTCAGGAAAAGCTTTTATCGATTGTACTGAATATTTTATCAAACCCTATACAAAGGTGATTGTAGCCGATAGAGTTGGCCCGGTCAGATATATTTATTTGGATATTGATGGTACGATAAAATCAGAAAGGAACCTGCTTGATTTTAAAGTGAATTGAGTAATTGAAGAAAAATAATACTACAATTGTTCTCTTTCAAATAATTCCTTTACCAAGTTGCATAAGGAAGATAGATCTTCTTTTACTTCCTGCAATTCATCCACTCCTCCAAATTCACCCAAGCCCAAAATACTGTCATCATCGGCATGCAGGCGTTTTTTTGAATTGGGCAGCGGCTCAGCTCTAAAAAACACACATCTATCAATATCGGCATAAGAAGATGCTGCATAAATGATTCGCTGTAAATCGACCTTATATTCGATACGAATATCTCCAATTTCAAGGTAAATCAATTCGTCGTTTAAATTTTTAAGTTTAAGTCTTGCATAAGCTTCCTCAAATGGCAAATGCAGCACTCTAAGCATTAGTTGCATGGCCAGGTAGTTGTTCTCAGCAGTACCCGATTCAATGAGGTTGTTTATCTTATCCTGATCAGACATTTAACTTTCGGAAGGGACTTTTTGAAATAGTTTGCTAAAAATCAGGGCTTTTTCAATTTTAGCAATCGTTTCATTATTTCCCTGTGCATAAATACTCAGAGCGCCCATATAATCAGCATCGAAAGAAAAATTATCCTCCCCTAAACGCATCCAGCTACCTGAGGTTCCATTGTAAGGATTTGTTCCTGAAGATATTGTAAGAGCACCTAATTGCTTGAATACTGCGTCTAAGTCCTTGTAGATTTTTTTATCATGTGGCATAATAAATTGTATCATCAAGGCATTTGTTCCAACATCAACAACTGAAAATTGATGCATAATATGTTTGCATAATTTGGTTCAACAAAAAAAGCTAAGGTTTATTCAACAGTGATTTTAAATTTGAATTCATTTTCGGTTTTTCCGCGAAAAAGATTGGTTATTTTCAAATTTGAACTTCCAGGTTTTCCTCCTTCGAAAAAAAGGGTAATAACAGACTCATCACCTCCGGGGTACTGCGCATTGTTTGGATTTTTAAACTCCCTTATTTTATCCTTAAAAACCAAAACCGATGCATCACTCAAGTCATATTCCGCACTGATGCCAACTGAGCCATGTTCCTTGTATGAATAGCTTATCTTTTGGCCAACTTTGATTTTGTAATCAGATTTTCTCAAGGGGTCTATTTTTATAATATCAGAACTATCTTTTGAGTCTTTTTTCTCCTCAACAACAGTTGTGTTGGTACTCTTTTTTGTTCCGCTGCAAGCTGAAAGCAGCAGAGAAAGTAGAAAGATTGGAATTAGATAGTTCTTCATAGGTTGGTTGTAAAATTTAGGGGGCAATAGTTTAATCCAAAAAAATCCTGATTGCAGGGCTCGCTCTGCTCGGAACTCCGCTAAAAGAGCTCTCTCGCCTGAGGAAAGAGATTGGTTCTTGATACAAATCTTCGTCTTTCGGTACAGGGTCTGATAATCTGGTGTCCTACAGTCTTAAGTTTAAAAAAATAGCTGAAAATCTGATATCTGACATCTGACAATCTGCTAAAAAAGTCTTGATACTTGATACTTGATACCTGCTACTACACTAATAATAACTCATCATTTTCCCCAATTAGCCCTTCCTTTGCAAGATTTACTCTTACGCGAATTTGAAGTTCCAGATTCGGGATTTGTAATTTTTGTCCGGTCACCATTTCATAAATCTCCTCGTAGCGGCGGGTAGTTTCAGCAACAACTTCGGGTGCTATAATCAAAGGCACTTCACCGTCTATTTTATTGGCGAGCATCCACTGACGGACAAATTCTTTATCGATCTGTTCTGCACTGTCGGGATTGGCTTCATAATCAGATTTTCTCCAAAAGCGCGATGAGTCGGGCGTGTGGATTTCATCAATCAGAATTAGTTCACCGTTTAGCAGTCCGAATTCATATTTTGTATCGACCAACACAATCCCCTTCGATGCGAGATATTCGCTACCGAAACGGAAAAGCTCCAGAGTTTTAGTTTTCATCTGCTCCCAAATTTCGGCAGAAACCAAACCTGTGCGAATGATTTCATCAGGTGAAATTTCGGTATCATCATCATCTTTGGTGGTGGGTGTCAAAACCGGCGAGTCGAATTTTTGATTTTTTTTCAATCCATCGGATACAATGGTTCCGCTGAAATTGCGTTGCCCTTCTTCATAACCTCTCCACATTGAACCAGTGAGATAGCCGCGAACCACCATCTCCACTTTAATAGGTTCTGCCTCTTTCACAAGCATCAGATTGGGATCGATGATTTGTATAACGTGGTTGGGTATTATATTTTTTGTCTGTTCGAACCAATAACCAGCAATGCCGTTCAACACCGCTCCCTTGTTTGGAATAGGTGTTTTTATTTTTTTGTTGAAGGCCGAAATCCTGTCGGTGACGACAATCAGGCGGGTTTTATCGTCCACGCGCAGGCTATCGCGCACTTTGCCGCGATGCAGGAATGTCAGTTTAGGACTATTGGTTTCGAGTTTGGTGATGCAATTCATTATAGATTATCAGATTATCAGACATCAGACTGTCAGACCGGATAAAAGCTGAAAATCCGATATCTGACGATCTGACGATCTTAATGTTTAAAATGTCTTATTCCGGTCAACAACATGGTAAGCCCCAACTTATCACAGGTTTCGAATACCTGCTTGTCGCGGATAGAACCGCCAGGCTGTACAATGTGACGGATTCCCTCTGCAGCGGCCAGTTCAACATTGTCTTCGAATGGAAAAAATGCATCGGAAATGAGAATTGCTTTGCCCAGTTCGGCATTGATGGCGGCATTGTCAGCGCATTCTCTTCTCAGATTTTCCTTGCATTTTTCTATGGCCAATTTTGTGGCAACCAGTCTGTTTGGCTGACCAGCGCCCATTCCGAGTATTTGCAGTACACCATTTTTGCGACGCACTATGACAATTGAGTTGGATTTGATGCTACGAATGGCACGAAGACCAAACTCTACCAAGTCTTTATTGACAGTTTTATTAAAAGGAATCAGTGTAGTAGAATCCATCTTATCATAAAGCAATTCATCAGTATCTTGCTCCAATAAAGTGCCGTACAAGTAGCGATAATCGTGTTTGTAGTCCATGGCATTCACATCCTGTTCAATTACACGCAGATTCTTATGCAGTTGAAGATATTTCAGCGCATCGGCCTCAATTTTTGGAGCAATGACAACCTCTACAAATTTGCGCAGCGACTTATCGGCATTGTCCAATTCGAAGAATTTTACAGTATCCAAAGTCAATTTGGTATTAAAAGCGATGATGGAACCGAAAGCAGAAACAGGGTCGGCATTCCAGGCCATTTCTAAAGCTTCGCGCTGATTTTTGCCCTCGGCCAATCCGCAGGGATTGTTGTGTTTTACCACCGAACAGGCAACGGCTTTCGAACCTTTAATAGCTTCGAGCGCACCCTGTATGTCGAGAATATTATTGAAAGAGAGTTCCTTGCCATGCAGTACATTCATGTCTGCAAGTGTGTGTTTGTCGCCATTTTCGCGGTAAAACACTGCTTTTTGGTGGCTATTTTCTCCGTAACGAAGTCCAAGTCCCTGACTAAAATTAAGCCTTAATGATTTCTGTCCTAATGCCTTATCCATAGCAACTGCAATCATGGCATCGTAATCGGCTGTGTGATTAAAGGCTTTAGCCATCAGGTACTGACGGAATGCATAAGTTAATGCTCCATTGTTATCACTTAGCTCCTCCATCAGGCGCGCATAGTCGGCCGGATCGACCACCACGGCTACGTGTTTGAAGTTTTTGGCGGCGGCACGCACCATTGTCGGTCCTCCGATGTCGATATTTTCGATCAGTGTTTCAAAATCGGCACCCTGTTCCATTACTTTTTTAAATGGATACAAATTGCAGACTACCAAGTCAATCGGCTCAATATTAAGCGCTTTGGCTTCTGCTGCATCGCGGTCGCGGTCGAATAAAATAGCCGATTCGATATTGAAGGAAATTGTCTTCATTCTTCCACCAAAAGCTTCGGGATTACCCGTTACTGTTGAAATTTCGGTAGTGGCAATGCCTTCGTTTTCGAGCTGTTTGCGTGTGCCACCTGTCGAGATGATCTCACAATTGATTGCTTGTAGCGCTTTGGCAAGTCCGCTGATTCCTGCTTTATCTGAAACGCTGAGAAGGGCGCGGCGAATAGGTACTTTTGTCATATGGATAGATGAAAGGATGAAAGGGTGAAAGAGTGAAAGGGTGAAAGGATGAAAGGGTGAAAGAGGAAAGATTTAGAGAGGAAAGATTTGAAGGATAAAAGAAAAAAGACTCGTCAATGATAACGGGAGCAAGACTTTCTAACATCGTCGGGAGAAAAAGACTTCATTCTTAACAGAGCTTTTTTATTCTCCACACTGAAAAGGAATTGTTTTTATCAATTTAGATTCTACTAAGGTTTTATTGAGAATTTCTGCTGTCAGTTTCAGTTCTGAGCAGCCTGTATTATACAATAAAAATGCAGCGTAGTTTTTTGAATTTTCATCCAGAATAACAAAGTCTAAAGATTGCTTAAAAAAAACCTCATTGCCGTTCATTACCGTAAGTCTGATATCTCTTTGAGTATACTCTTTAGGGTTACCGCTAATTTCTACAATTACAAGCGTCTGTGTTGAAGGTTCTTTTGCACTTCCTTCGCCGATTACGGTATTCCATAAAAAAAATGACTCGTTGTCAATCAGATTTTCTGACATTTTACCCGATTGATTGTAAACCAGATATGCGTTTATTTTGCTGATATGGTATGGTGCTATTTTTGACTGTGCAGAAAGCAAAGAATTAGTAAAAATCAATATTGGTAAGAGAGCAAAAAACTTGATTCTCATTTTAATTCAAAATTTAAATTATTTGATTTTAGTAAACTATAGTTCCTGTTTCAAACCAGCTACATGTTCCACAATATTCCTGAAGATTTTCAATCCGATTCCCTCATCCGAAAGAGATGGATTTTGTCTTTTCAGCTGTCCCCAGTTTGGATGATTGTACAGACTCAGAAAAGCCTCGGGATGCGGCATCAGGCCAAAAACCTGACCTGTAGGATCGCTAAGACCAGCACAGTCAAGTTCGGCACCATTCGGATTTTGAGGATATTCACTGGCGGGACTGCCATCGGCCAGGCAATAGCTTAGGCAGTTTAGTCCTTTGGTTTTTACAATTTGTCGCATCGTGTCATTCCCAAAAACAAGTTTGCCTTCACCGTGACGTACCGGAACTGGAAAAACATCCAAATCCTTCAGAAATGGCGTTTTCGACTTCTGATTGACTTTGCAATAGACCCAACGGTCCTCATACTTTGCAGAATCGTTATGTGCCAAGGTTGCCTGCTGTTCAAAATAAAGATTACTATTGGGCAATAATCCCAAACGCACCAGCATCTGAAAGCCATTGCAGATACCCATTACATATTTGCCCCTGCTAATGAAGACTTTAATTTCATCCAAAAGGGTTTTGCCATTTGGCAGCTTTTTGTAACGGATTTTATTGGCCATAACTTTTCCAGATGAAAGGTCGTCGCCAAAAGAAAAACCACCGGGAAAATGAAGAATATCATAGTCGTGAATGGAATGTCCATTGATGAGCACATCGTTGAAATGTACAATATCGGCCTTGGCGCCGGCCATAACATAAGCCGCTGCGGTTTCTTCTTCGCAGTTGATGCCAAATCCAGTGAGAACTAATGCTTTTACCATATTTAGATTGTCAGATGTCAGATTATCAGATGTCAGAGTAAGGATGAAGTTAGAGGATGAAATTAGAAATTAGAATTCTACCTTCTGAATTCTACCTTCTGATTTATTAAAAACTAAGCCCCCCACTCCAGGCCTTTTGCAATGCATCGACCTTGTTTTGAATGAGCTGTTGACCATTTCTTGAAATATTGAGCTGATTGCCGCCTGTTTTTCCGAGGAAAAAGGCTCTATTGCCCATAATTGTTTCGAATGCTGCTTTGTTTTCGGGACGAACCGTAACTACAAATCTCGAATGTGATTCTGCAAAAAGCAGGGCCTCATTGCTGAGATCTTGGGGCAGACTGCCCAGGTTAATTTCGGCACCAAGCGCTCCGCCAAAAGCCGATTCGGCAAGGGATACAGCTAATCCACCATCCGAAAGGTCATGACTCGATTCGATCAGACCCTGACGGTTGGCTTCCATTACCTGCAGGTAAAGTGCTTTGGCAGCCTCTTTGCGTACTTTTGGAACATTGGCACCCAACTGTCCGTACTGAGCATAAAACTCCGATGCGCCCAATTCATTGTAGGTTTCACCCAATTGATACACCAAATCGCCGGCTGCTTTAAATTCGGAAGTGACCGTTTTGCGCACATCGTCGATTTTGGCCGTCATAGAATATAGAATAGTCGGCGGAACCGAAATTTTCTGTCCGTCGGCCTTGAAATCGTTTTTCATCGAGTCCTTGCCCGATGTGAGCGGAATATCGAAATAAGTGGCAATGTCATAAAGTGCATCGCAAATCTGTACCAACTTGGCCAGTTTCTGCTTACCGTCTGGATTTCCAACTTCATCAAAAACTGAATCAGGAACGCAGAAATTATCATTGACCGACCAGAAAATACCATCGCCCGATTCAATATTGGGCAGGCGGCCACCTACTGATATAATCTGACGAATTGCCTCATCGAAGGCACCGGCCGACATTTCATAGGCATCGATATCGCCATATCTTGGCAGAATACCATTTGAAATGGCCAAGCCTTCATAGCTTTCGAAACCAAAACGCATTACACCGGCATCCTGCGGTGCTTTGCCATTTGGACCCATCAAAGGTTTTACAATGGTTTTGCCCTTCACCTCATGGTCGTACTGACGTATGATATGTTCACGAGAGCAGATATTGAGACTGCCCATCAATTTGAGTAGGGTTTCGCTATAATCGCTTTGAACAGGTAGTTTTGGTTCACTAAGATTCAAAGCATCCCATTCGGCAAGCATAATTTTTTGAGGAACACCCTCGTGCAGAAAATGCATTTGAATATAAGCCACTTTTTCATCATCGTAACGAATATCCAAATAGCCCGATTCGGTAAAAATTCCAATATCGGTCAGCTCCACCTCCATCAATTTTGCCAATTCAAAAAGTGGGGCAAGATTGTGTTCTTCCACCACCAGTGTCATACGCTCCTGCGATTCTGAAACAAAAATTTCCCAAGGACGCAGACCTGCATATTTCAAAGGTACTCTGTCGAGATGAATAACAGCTCCACCCGGAATCTGTGCCAACTCGCCAATTGAAGAGGAAAGTCCGCCAGCGCCATTGTCTGTACTGGTTTTCAAAAGGCCTTCTCTTGCAGCGATGAGCATAAAATCATAGACCTTTTTCTGCGTAATGGGCGAACCAATTTGCACAGCAGACATAGGCGAATGCTCGTCGATTTCGATAGAGGAGAAAGTGGCTCCGTGAATACCGTCTTTACCCACACGACCACCGGCCATAATGATATGATCGCCCGAATCGATGGGTTTTTCCCAACTGTTTTTACCTTTAAAATCATAGGGCATGATACCGCCTGTTCCGCAATAAACCAGTGGTTTACCGCCAAAGCGCTCATCAAAAACAATGGCTCCGTTCACAGTTGGTACACCCGATTTATTTCCGCCGGCCTCGATACCTGCCACAACACCATCCATGATCTGGCGTGGATGCAACTGACCCGTAAGCAGGGCTTTGCTATAGTTGGGCGGACCAAAGCAGAGTACATTGGTATTGAACAACAATTTAGCGCCACCGATACCAGTTCCGAGCGGGTCGCGATTATTACCTAAAATTCCGGTAATTGCTCCACCGTAAGGATCGAGTGCTGAGGGCGAGTTGTGGGTCTCCACCTTCCAGACAAAAAGTTTGTCCTTGGTTGCTTTCACCACACCTGCATTGTCCGAAAATACTTTTACCAGCCAATCATTGCCTTTTTCTTTGAGGCTTTCTGCAACCTTATCAGTAGTTCCTTTGATATATGTTTTGAAAAGGGAACGGATTGTTTTCTGCTCGCCTTTTGCTTTATCGTTGTAATGAATAATCGCATTAAATTCCTTGTGCTTGCAATGCTCCGACCAGGTTTGTGCAAAAACTTCGAGTTCACAGTCGGTAGGATTCATATGAAGTCCTAATTCAAGACGCTTTTCGCGAATTTCAGGGTCGAGATAGTGATTGCGCACCGCCTGCATTTCTTCCAAATTTAGGGCCAGTACCTTGGTTTTAGACAGGTGAATAAGTGCTTCGTCGCTCAGATTTTCGAGTTCGATGTACTCAACCTTATTGTCGATTGTCAGTTTAACCTCCGGAACATAGTAGCGCAGTTCAATTTCGCCATTATCTTCATCGGCTTTGCCGAAAGCAAAATGGTTGATAAGGGGATTGCCCAATATTCGTTTGGTTACAGTCTTCAGCTGCTCCTCGCTCAATTTATTTTCGAAAAAATAAACATACTGCGAAAAAATATGCTGCGTATTGACATCAAGTTCCAGGTTAAAAAAATCTGCCAATGCCATTTGTGCCGAGATACCCTCATCATCTGTAACACCGGGTAATTGAGCCACTGCAACTGCGCAGGCAAATCCTTTGGGCTGATAGTAGGCATTTACAAGTGCATCGTCGGTAATTTTGTCTTTGATGCAACCCTCGGCAAAGTTCTGCAACTGTTCCTGCGAAAGCGGATAATTGACAGAAAAGAGTTGGGCAGTCTTTACCTTTCCGGTATTGATGCCAAGCTGTTGTTGAGCCTTGTGACGGATACTTTCTCCCTTAGAATCACGTATGCCTTCTTTAAAAAAGCGTTGTATGGTATTGTACATAATAAAATGAAAACTGAAGTTCTACACTCCGATAAATTATGTTAAGAAAAAAAGACCGCCGCAGGGGCAGTCTTTTTTATTGCTAATATTCGTACTTCAAATGCACAGTTCCGCACTCGATGATAATGTCGGATTTTTCCGTTATATGACCTGCTTTTCGAGCAAGATAATTTTCTGATTCAGCTATTTGCAGAACCTTTTCGGCTTCATGCTCCTCCACCACAAGCAGCATTCCATTCCCCATGTTCCAGTAAAGATAAGCATCTTCAGCTGCAATATTGCCTAATTCCATTACACGTTGCATCACTTCGAGTGGCTCCCAAAGATCATTCATTACACAACCATAATTGGTAGTTTTTAATACCCTGCGGAAATTATCTGCAAGTCCGCCACCTGTAATATGTGCCGCGCCTTCGGGTATAATTCCACTTGCAATAATTTTACTGATGAGCGGGCAATAGATGAGCGAAGGTGTCAAAAGTGCTTCTCCCCATGTTTTTTCGCTATTATAAGCCTCACTGTGCCAATTATCGCCAAAGGCAGCCTGCATGGTTCGGCGCAACAGGGAAAAACCATTGCTTCTGAAACCACGACTGCGCAGTGAAATAATAACCTGCCCGGGTTTTACGCCCGAACCATCGATTGGTTTTGACATATTTTCGGGAAGTGTACCTATGGCAGTAGAACACCAGTTGAAGTGCATTTTGTTGCCCCATCCGTTGATTCTGTTGCCCAATTCGGCAATTTCACCGCCGGTGATGCTCATATTTGCAAAATTACAAGCTTCGGCCAAGCCCTTCATCAGTTCATTGATAATTTCTCGGTCAAGCTTGTCAACATCGATGATATTGGAGATGCTGGTTGGTTCAAATCCGGCAGTAGCCAAATCATCGGCAACCATTGCAACGAGGTCATAACCCAAAGTATTGTATATACCTGTTCGTTCTGTCAATTCTATTTTGGTCCCGATTCCATCAGAACCGATTCCGATGCGCTGATTACCAAAAAGCAGCATATTGGAAAACACACCGTCAACCTTCAGCGCAATAGCGCCCGACTTATTTTCACGGTTGCGAAAGGTAGTTTTTGCCCAATCGAAGGCATCTTTTGAGCAGAGATTACCCAAATCGATATCCAATCCGCTTTGTTTTTGATTTGACATATTATATGATGTTGTACTTTCGGCATAAGAGCCTATTAATAAGGATTTTGTGTTATAAAACAACTCCAAAACCGCTCAATTGAAGGGCAAAATTAGCGACATTTGCCCGAATATAAAACTATATCAATAGAAAGTTAACAATAAATTTACAACAGAATTCAAATAACACTACCAAATACCAAATATCCTTTCTAAATTTGCCTGCAATTTTTTCGGAAGCAATACAAAAAACTAAACATATGAGGAAATTGCAGAAACAGGGTCTCACTTTCGACGACATCCTACTTTTACCTGCCTATTCGGAGATTCTTCCACACGAGATCAATCTCAGTACACAAATTACCAGAAAAATCCGGTTGAACATTCCGCTTGTAAGTGCCGCTATGGACACTGTCACCGAGTCGGAAATGGCCATTGCTATGGCACGTCAGGGAGGAATCGGCATTATTCATAAAAACATGAGTATTGACGAGCATGGCGAGGAAGTTGACAGAGTGAAGCGCTCTCAAAACTTTGTCATTAGCAATCCATTCTTCCTTACGCCCGAGCATTTTGTTCATGAGGCCGAGGCACTCATGGGAAAATACAGGATTTCGGGTGTTCCCATCTGCGACAATGCCGGTATATTGGTGGGCATACTTACCAATCGCGACCTTCGTTTTGAAATCGATTTCAATAAAAAAATCGGTGAGGTAATGACCAAGGAAAATTTGGTGACTGCTCCTGTGGGGACGACCTTGGAAAATTCGAAAGCCATTTTACGAAAGCACCGTGTTGAAAAGCTTCCGCTGGTTGATTCCGACGGCAGACTTTGCGGGCTGATTACCATTAAAGATATTGAAAAATCGGAGCGCTATCCCAATGCAGCCAAAGATGAAAAGGGCCGCTTGCTTGTAGGCGCTGCTGTTGGCACCTCAGCCGATACCATGGAACGTGTTGAACGACTCGTTAAATCTAGTGTCGATGTTCTTGTGGTTGATACGGCACACGGACATTCTGTAAAAGTACTGGAAATGATAAGTGCCATCAAAAAACGTTGGCCTGAATTACAGGTAATCGGTGGTAATGTGGCAACAGCAGCTGCAACTGTAGCCTTGATCGAAGCTGGGGCCGATGGCGTGAAAGTTGGCATTGGACCAGGATCAATCTGTACTACCAGAATTGTTGCCGGAGTTGGTGTTCCACAAATTACAGCTATTTACGATTGTGCCGAGGCTGCAACTCCATACGGAGTGCCTGTTATTGCCGATGGTGGTATCAAATATTCAGGTGACCTTATCAAGGCTTTGGGCGTTGGCGCCTCAGTCTGTATGTTGGGTTCTATCTTTGCAGGCTGCGAAGAAAGCCCCGGCGGTGTTGAACTCTACCAGGGTCGAAAGTTCAAGGTTTATCGTGGCATGGGCTCCATTTCTGCTATGGAAAAAGGCAGTAAAGACCGTTATTTCCAACACGATGCCAAAAAATTGGTACCCGAAGGTGTTGAAGGTCGCGTTGCCTTCAAAGGATATGTCGAAGACACTGTTTTTCAGCTCATTGGCGGCATCCGTCAGGGTATGGGCTACTGCGGTGCCAAAGACCTGAATGCCCTGCATGAGACAGCCCAATTTGTTCAGATTACCAATGCCGGCCTGCGCGAAAGCCATCCGCATACGATACAGATAACGAAAGAAGCGCCTAATTA
>CAMDAB010000067.1 GCA_945888475.1 Saprospira grandis DSM 2844
CGAAACCGATCTCGTCCGGCAGACGAGACCAAACGGCCTTTATGAAAAACAAAACCAACAGAGCGCGGTATTTTAATGCCGAAACAGAATAAAGATCGAAAGAAACGAAGAGAAAAGAAACGAAGTTCCGCGTAGCGAATTTTTCCAAATGGCCCTCGAATGCCCCCCCGATAGCTATCGGGGCTATCGGGGGGGCCTTTGTGAAAAAGTAGTACCATTTGAGCGCGGTATTTTAATGCCGAAACAGAATAAAGATCGAAAGAAAACTTCTTCCCCCCGATAGCTATCGGGGCTATCGGGATTCTAACTTCATCTCGTCTGCAAGACGAGACTAACTTCAGATTTCTGACTTCAGATTTCTGACTTCATCTCGTCTGCAAGACGAGACTAACTTCTAATTTCTGACTTCTAATTTACTACTTCTAATTTCTAATTTCTAACTTCAGATTCAGATTTCCTACTTCAGCAAAGTTTCTACAAAAGCTACAGCAGCACTGAAACGGACATTTCCTTGTCCGCTGATTATCTTGTAAGGTTTTGAAGCCGCATCCAACGCTTTTTTATATTTTTGAAAGAGTATAGCTCTGTCGTACTGATTAGAGCGTAGTGGGTCGAGCTCCCATTCAATATCGGGACTGCAGAGCAAATGCAGTTGGTAAAAGTTATTTTGGAATGAAGTTTCAACCAAAGGGTCGCATTTGCCAAAAACATGTTCCTGCCAGATTTTTGATACCAGGACATCTGTATCGCAAAAAATAAGCTGATGAGTTTGCAGTAGCTTTTCTTCTAGCTGTATTTGTTCCAAAGCGATAGCAGTTATTTCATCAAAACTACAGCTGTAACCCGAGGGTTTTGCCAGCAAATATGTTCTTGCGTATTCAGGTACAAATGGGATGCCAAAATGTGCAGACAAAAATTGCACTAGGCTGCTTTTAGCAGTAGACTCGGGTCCTGTAACGGCAATTTTTTTCATATCTGTTATTTTAAATGGCAATTGACAAAACTAATGCTTATTTTTGTAGAGATGTATTGATTTAACAATAATAATCTGATGCTAAAAGATTCGAAAAACAAAGGCAGCGACCATATTCTGACACTATTAATCGTATCCGGTTTTTTATACCTCATCGCTATTGCTATACTGACTATTACTTACAGTTTCAGGGTAGAAAATATGGCCGAAGAGCAAATTCCATTCATTGTAGAATTGCGCGACAGTTGCGACGAGGCTGATATTTTCCGTATTGAACAACTCATTTCTAAAAGTGATTATTGCGTTGCAAAATCTTTGCAATTTATTCCAAAAGAAGAGGCTTCAAAAAAAATATTGGGCAATGATTTAAAAAAAGAAGAAATAGACGTTTTTGACGAAAATATACTTCCCAACATTATTGAATTTCAATTAAAAAGCAAATATGCTGCTAAGTTGAATAAAATAATTTCCGATTTAAAAAAACAGCCTGCAGTGGCCGAAGTTATCAGCAATCAGCTTGTTGTAACTAATTTTAGTTACAATTTACAGAGAATTAGGTTGATTGCTTCCTTTTTGTTAATATTTTTTATCTTTGTGGCACTATTCGTTATCGTTAAAAGCAACAGCACAAGTTCATTGTCTGACACAAATTCTCAAAAAACTAATTTTGTAGAAAAATTGTTCAAAAAGAACATCAGAACTGCTTTATTCAGTGGATTGTTTAGTTTTGCTGCATTGCTTTTAACTTTTGTAATGATTGGAAAACAGTTTGATACATCTGCTTTTAGTGGCAGCACTTTCAACTTCTTTATTGTTTGCACTGCTGTATTTATTTTGGGAATCATTCTGTTTGCCGCAGGCGCCAAAATCACAACTATTCTAAATATTAAATCAAAACAAAGATAATCCTATCAATACCATGTCTAAGAGAAATTACAAAAAGCCTGAGAACAAGGTCATCATCGAAAAGAAAGATAGCATAAATCCAAAAAAAGCAGAAACTGAAAGCAAAGCTGCTGAATATTGGGACAAGAAATATGAAAAAGTAAAACCCGATTTAATCTTTGGCAAAAAGCATTTTATCATTATTGCTGTTGCACTCACGCTGATTATTATTGGATTTTTCCTGATGTCGGGAGGCGCTATGACAGATGAAAGCAAATGGGATGCCGGCATAATATACAGTTTTACACGAATAACACTTGCTCCTTTTTTGGTACTGTTAGGTTTGGCAGCTGTAGGTTATGCCATTTTCTACAATGATAAAAGCGAAGACGAAAAGGAACAAAAACTTGAAAAAGAATCGTAATGGATCTCTTTCAGGCGATAATTATTGCTATTGTTGAAGGACTAACCGAATTTCTTCCGGTTTCGTCTACGGCACATATGATTTTTACAAGTTCACTTTTTGGTAATCAGGACGATGAATTTGTGAAATTATTTCAGGTTTCGATACAATTTGGGGCTATACTGGCTGTGGTAGTAATGTACTACAAAAAGTTTTTAGACCTAAGTAACCTCAAATTTTACATAAAACTTGCCTTGGCTGTTTTACCCGCCCTGGTTTTAGGAGTACTATTCGATGATTATATAGAAGCTGTGCTCGAAAAACCTGTACCTATCGCAATCGTGCTCATATTAGGTGGAATTTTCCTGCTTTTCATTGATAAAATATTTGACGGCAGACAAAAAATTGAGACGGAAAACGGCATCAGTTTTAAAAAAGGAATCATCATTGGTTTTTGGCAATGCTTTGCCATGATGCCTGGTACCAGCCGTTCAGCTGCTTCCATTATTGGTGGCATGCAACAGGGTTTGAGTATGAAACTTGCAGCAGAATTCAGTTTTTTTCTTGCAGTACCCACTATGCTGGCAGTAAGCATGTATGCTGTCTTTATTAAAGGCTGGAACATTGGCGAAAGCGAAATGAAGGGATATGAAATCATACTACAGGGAGATAATCTCAGCACCTTTATTATTGGAAATCTGGTTGCTTTTATTGTTGCAATGATTGCCATAAAATTCTTCATTGGTATTCTAAAAAAATTTGGATTCAGAATTTGGGGCTGGTATCGAATTGTCAGCGGCATTGCTTTTCTGATTTGGTATCTTCTTTGCTGATACGCTATTGAATAATAATTTTCGAAAACTGATATCAATTTTTCAAGACCTGCTGATGGAAAATTGGAAAAAAAATTACGCTTTTTGTCTGATGCCTACGCGGAAATTGGAACTATTTAGCGTTTTCCTTTTGTTGTTCTCATTACCTCTTTTTGGACAGCAAAAAATTTACATTCCCAACGGTTCTTTTGAAGGCACACCTAAAATTGGCGCTGAACCAAAGTTTTGGCAAGCTTGCGGTGCAAATTCAACCGCCGATATTATGCCCGGTCCCTGGGGAGTAAAACAAAAACCTAAGGAAGGAAACAGTTATCTGGGACTGACTGCCAGAGAAGATAAAACTTATGAATCAATCTCCTGCCGTCTGCCCTCCCCGATTATGAAGGATAGCTGTTATAATTTCAAAGTTGATCTTTGCCGTTCGGCAGAATATGCAGGCTACAATGGCCAGGGGGTTTTCAGAATTTGGGGCGGCAATAGCTATTGCGACAAAGTACAGCTTTTGGCAGTATCCGACCCGATTATCAACTATGAGTGGAAAAGCTTTGTTTTCAGTTTTATTGCAAAAGCAAATTATGAATACATTAGCATCGAATGTTATTATAAAAAACCATCGCTTTTTCACTATCGTGCCAATATTCTGATTGATGCACTCCTGTTTTTCGAACTTTGTGAAAGAGCCTAATTTTAATATAAAGTATACATGAATCCATTACTCGAAGAAATTGCAAAAACAAGCATTCAACTGATGCTAAAAGAGCCTTTCTATGGGCATTTCTTCAGCAGTATTTTGAAAGATGTCAGCGATCAGACCGATTCGGTAGCACTGAGCATGAGCGGAAAACAAATGCTCAAGCTCTTAGTGAACGAAAATTATTGGAACAATGACCTGAAATCGGATAACGAGGATGTTACCAAGAATTTACGCTATGGCAGCATCAAACATCAAATCCTGCACATCGTATTCAAACACCTCACAAGAAGTAATGAATTTGGCAATAAGAAACTCTTCAATATTGCCGCCGATATTGCAACCAATCAATATATCAATTCAGATCAACTCACTTTTGATGCAGTGCGTTTGGAAGATTTTCCCGACTTTAACCTCAATCGTGGCCAAAGTCTAGATTATTATTACAAAAGGTTAAAAGAGGAGCTGGATGGTATGGAAGGTGGGGGTATGGAAAATTCGGGAGATGAAAATGATGCAGATAGTGAAAATGAAATCATGACAGATGCTCAAAGAAAACTGCTTGAGCTGATGAATCAGGAAAACCATAAACAGCTCAACCAGCATAATTTATGGGATGACATTCAAAAATTGTCCAATGCCGAAAGAAAAATTCTGGATGCTGCCATCAATGAATCAATTATGCAAAGTGTTGCCCGAATGAAAGACCGCAGATATGGAAATTTACCTGCCGGACTTCAGCAATACCTCGATCTTTTGGCCGAGTCGCTCAAACCAAATGTTAATTGGCGTAGAATATTGCGAATTTTTGCGGCAAGCAGCAGTCGAACTCAAATAAAAAACACCATACGCCGCCCCTCGAAACGTTACGGAACAACTCCAGGCATAAAAATTCAGCGAAAACAGAAAATTCTCATTGCTGTAGATACCTCTGGATCTGTCGACAATGAAGAACTAAAGGAGTTTTTTGGGGAAATTTATCATATTTGGAAACAGGGTGCAGAAATTTATGTTGTAGAATGCGATACTGCAATTCACAATAACTATTTTTACAAGGGAAAAGCACCCGAGGTAATCAGCGGAAGAGGTGGCACCGATTTTAATGCGCCCTTAAGCTATGCCAACGATGTTTATAATCCCGATGCTGTAATTTATTTTACTGATGGTCATGCCATGACTCCAAATGTAAAATGCAGAAAACCTGTACTTTGGCTTATTACATCTGCAGGCATCGGTGAGGATAGTTGGGACTTTTTGCCAGGAAGAAAAGTTAAAATGATCAGACAACTCAGTTAAAAAAATCAAATAAATATTAATATGAAAAATTACACCCTTATTTTATTTACAGTTTTGGCAATCATGAGTTCCTGCACAAGCGACAAAAGCAGCATCAAAAATGATGACCTTCAGGGAACCTGGGTCTGTAAAAAAGCTACTAATAATGGTGCGGACCACGACCTTATGCAAAATGCCGAAATTATTGTAAAAGGAGACAAATTAAATTTTCCGATTCTCGAAAGCGCAGGAATCAATCCGGAACAAGATTTTACCCTTAAAAACGATGAAATACATTTACTGAAGAACAAAGATTTAATCTTTAAAATAAAAGCGCTGAAAGAAAACAAATTGACGCTGCAGTTTACTATTCAGGACAATGAGCTCGTTGTCGAAATGGAGAAAAAAAATAGGGGCATTTAATTGCGGTTCACATAATCTCCAAAGTCGGTACATTCTCTCAATATGTCTTTATAAAAAGCCGTATTGGCAAAATTTGATTTTAAATCTTTAAATGCCTCATAATAGCGTTTACTGTATTGTGGGGTATCATTCCAAATATTTTGAGTCTGTTCCAAATCCCGGGTTTTTTCAACCTTGGCAAGCATATATAGGGCTTTGGCTTTCAATTCATCGTTTCCACTGCTTTTGAGGGATTTCTCAAAATAGCTGCCTGCGATATCTGGTGTGTAGTATCGATCGCTGAGCCAGTCGTAACCTTTAAATACTTTTGGGGACTCCAATTTATCATCGGCTGACCACCAGGCATAGTTTCCTTCATTCGATTCCGAATAGTAAATTGCTGGACGATGCCATCCCTGTACGCCTGTATTGTACCAAGCGATACCCAGTAAATAGTAATACTCTGCTGCTTTAGCAGGTTCATTCGCTGCTTTTGTTTCGAGCGCTTTCAATGTCTGTGCATAACTAAGCAGATTAAAATCCCTTTTCAACTCAGGATATTTTTCATAGAGAAAACTGACATTTTGCTCAGCTATTGCTACATTGAAATAAGGATGAATTACCGATTCGAACCAGATGCTTTTATTGAGGTAGAGCGATTCAAAATAAGGGCTTACTTTCTTGTGCTGCTCATCGCATTTTGAAAAGCATTCAATTGCTTTATCCAACATATTCCGCTGCAGATAATACACTCCCTTCTGTTCGTTCAGGATATTTTTTGCCTCGCTTATCGATCCATAACGACCTTCTATCAGAAAAGCATCGTATTTATTTTTCAGATTACAGTTGTCAACAAACTTTTCCAAAGCCTCGAGCAGATTGAGATCGAGCCTTCCTTTGTTATCATAAGGATTAAAATAAGTCAGATAGGCTCTAGCAATATCAGCTTGTTTTTGATAATGAAGACTGAATACATCTTTGAAAAACTGAATCAGCGTTTCGTTGTATTTTATTTTTTCGTTTTCCTGAATTTCCACCCAAAGTTTTTCTGCGCTTTCTGCATCGAGATTTGTCAATGCGAGTAGCTTGGCAACATACAACAAGGTCTGGGCTTGTGCATAATAGGTCGAATTCGCTGGGATGGCAGCCAAAGTTTGATTTGCAGCATTAAAATCTCTAAGAATTAGCCCACAATAAGCATCGGCAAGTGACCAAAAATGTCTGTTTTTAATAGATTTATTTTCTGCCATTTTTTTCAACAGATTTTTAAATCTGCGCAGGTTTTCGCTTTTTTCCATATCGTTTTGCGGGTAAGTCTTCGCCTCACTCACATAAGTCGGAAAAGCCAGTTGTTGAACTTGACGAATATAACGGGCAGCCAATAATTCCATCATTGGCGATTCGGGAGCTATTGCTGAAATCTCCTCCAGCTCTTCAATCATCGAAGCATTGGGCTGCAGGCCACGCATAGTGTAAAAAACTGCTTTTTCCTCATTGCTGCGACAAAGTTTTAAACTTGCGTTCCAATCGTCGGAATTAGTAAAGCTAAAACTATTGAGGCAACTGTTGCGACGGTCGGGACAATTGACAAAAACCCGAGCATAATTGGCAGCAGCCTCATCGTCCTGCCGGATGCGCTGAACACCTGCTTTGAGTTCGAGCGCTCTGAAATAAATATAATTTTCTTCAGTTCCTTTAGGAAAAAAACGATCGAACAGACTAAGCACATCATCGTTCTTTTGCATGTAAAAGGCAGCTCGGATAACCTGAAATGCATAGCGGTTTTTCAAAAATTTATCCTTTTCTTTATTGTACACCTTTTGACCTTCATCGCTCAATTTTTTGAGCTGATTCAGATCTTTTTTATCATCTTCGTTCCAATAATCGCTACCTTTCAATGCCTGTTCCTCGCATTTTTTTGCAAAAAGCAGATAGTTCCCCATGTTTTTTTTCAAGGCTGTATCGCTGAGCCAAAGTGCAAGGACTGTATTACCGGCAGCAGCCTTGCTGAGCGCAATTCTATCCTTTTGTAGTTTTGCAATTTCATCGTAAGTCATTGTATAAATAAGCGCAGCGAGGTCGGTTTCACTCACCTTGGCTTTGAGGTATTTTTTCCAATCGCTCAAATTTGCGTCTTCAGCATCTTTTGCCTTTTCGGAATAACCCAAACCCAAGCCGGCTTCATAATCGAGAAAAAGTATCATCGTTGGGTCGGAAAGTTCCTCGGTATCGAAAAAAGAGTAATGAACAGCACTGTCGTCGAACCAGCAGGTAAAAGAAATATTCGACGATAAGAGACTGGCGAGAAAAACTAAGATGAGCTTTTTCATATTTGAGGTTTTGCTTGTAGGTTCCCGGATAATGATTTAATTAAATTCGGTTTGAACTGCTTCACAATGTGATCATCCAAATGATAAAAAATAAGATTGAAGCTTTTGCTTCCGAATGCTTTTTTTAATAATTTAACAGATTTCATCAAATCCGCTTCTTTTATGCCTTCGGTTCTGAGCTGATCGTTTTTGTATACATAAATACCTTTAATAAAACAGCTATTGAGAACAAGATAACGGTTTTCTTCCAATTTTTTAAAATTCAAATCCCTATCCAGATCATCCGCCGATAAATCATTGATGAGCTGTAGCACCTTGTTTTCCCTGAACTGTACAGCCCATGAAAAAAGTGGCAATGCAATGTCCAGTTTTAAAGGATAAACATCGAAATTTTCGAGATATGTTTTTGCCTTTTGCAGATTTAAAATCGAATTTTTTTCTTTGTCTTTGCCAATGTCGCCCATATTGTAAAACATAAGTACTCCTTCATCGACAGGCGGCACACCGGTAGTGGTAAAATATTTGACCTGATGCAACCTGATGGTAGCCGAAAACTTGCTTATTTCGGGCATATATTTTTTTAAATCCTCAATCAACTTAAAATAATTCGATTGAGTTTCAAGTGTCCAGTCACAGTCGAGCTGTAATTCTTTGACATTAAAACGCACTGTATCCAGTTTGGCAATCATCGAACGCAGCTTTTCAGACATGTTTTTTGCCAGCGAATCAACGCCCTGGGGATAAGCAAGTTTCCCCATACAGCTGTTCGTTATGAAGACTACAGGGACAATTTCCATTTTACGCCCCATATCAAAAAATTTCCAATCGAGTTGCGACACAGGAACCGCTGTTTGTCTTTCTTTATCGAAAAGTACATCGAAAAAGCGTACATACAATCTACGCACCGAAAGACTATCCATATAGTCCATTTCGGCCTGACTGATATCCATTTCTGCTTTCCAGTGATAAAAAGCTATGGCAGGATTTTCTTTTTTGGGACTGCAGCCTGCCCAGAAAAATATCCCTAAAATGAGCAACTGTAAAAAGCTGTTAAATTTCATTGTGCCAAATTAGTGTTTTTTCTTTTTAATTTGAAATGAACTTCTAAATTGCGACCTTTGTAAATTCAAAATAAATACAATTTAAATAAAATCCCATGGATAAATTTGTAATGGCGACTGCCAACCCAAACAAAATCATTGAAATACAAAATAAAATCGGTAACAAACACCAATTCCTCTCGCTTAAAGAGATTGGCTGCTTTGAAGAAATTCCCGAAACCTCTGATACAATTGAAGGCAATGCCTTACAAAAAGCACGTCATGTTTTTGAAAATTACGGCTACCATTGTTTTTCGGAAGATACAGGACTCGAGATCGATGCACTCGACGGTGCTCCGGGCGTCATAACTGCTCATTATGCAGGCGAAAACAGGGATGCAAATGCAAACATGGATAAGGTATTGCGCGAAATGCAGGGAATCAACAACCGTAAAGCCCGTTTCAAAACTGTTATTGCCCTGAAAATGAACAGCAACGAATACCTTATGGAAGGCATTGTTTATGGTAGCATCAGCGAGGTAAAAAGAGGTAACGATGGCTTTGGCTATGACCCGATTTTTATACCTGATGGCTATGACAGAACCTATGCCGAAATGAGCTTGGAAGAAAAAAATAAAATGAGCCATCGGGCACTAGCAGTGGCAAAATTGAAAACGTTTCTAGACAATTATACCAAGGGGCCATTTTAAAGAATCTGTTTCAGATTTTTTTATCCTCAGCTGCTGCAATGTTTTTGATGCCCCTCAGGATTGAATCGGGACTAAATGAAATAGAATCTATCCCCTGCTCTACCAGAAAACGGGTAAATTCGGGATAATCACTTGCCGCCTGTCCGCAAAATCCAATTTTCTTTTTAGCATTATTTGCCGCTTTTATAACTGCCGAAAGCATATACTTCACTGCCGGATTATTTTCATCGAAAAGTTTGCTGATAATTACCGAATCGCGGTCGATGCCCAAAGTAAGCTGCGTAAGGTCGTTTGAACCGATGGAGAATCCGTCAAATATTTCAGCAAATTCGTCCGCAAGGATTATATTCGAGGGAATTTCGGCCATAACATAAACCTCCAATCCTTTTTTACCGCGTACGAGCCCGAATGATTTCATGGTTTCCAAAACCTTTTTTCCCTCCTTGGGAGTTCTGCAAAAAGGAATCATGACTTTGATATTGTCGAAGCCCATCTCATTGCGCAGATAACGAATAGCTGCACACTCAAGTCCAAAGCCCTCACGATAACGTTCATCGTAATAACGCGAAGCACCTCTGAAACCAAGCATGGGATTTTCCTCTTCTGGTTCAAACATTTTACCACCCAAAAGCTGTGCATATTCATTTGTTTTGAAATCGCTCATGCGCACAATCACTTCTTTGGGATAAAAGGCAGCTGCTACAGTGCCGATAGCTTCGGAGAGTTTTTCTATAAAGAACTTACGCTTATCGGCATAATTTACACTGATTTCCCCTATTGTTTCCTTATCCTTCGAATCGGGCAGTTCATCAAATTTTACCAAAGCCATAGGATGAATTCGGATGCTATTGCTGATGATAAATTCCATGCGCAAGAGGCCAACTCCATTGTTCGGGTACTGGGAAAGTCGGTAGGCAGCATCTGGATTTGCAAGAATAAACATTGCATCAGTCTTTGTTTTTGCAATCGCTTCGGGATAACTCTCTTTGACTTCCCAGTCCAATTTTCCATCAAAAACCAATCCATCGTTGCCACCTGCAGAGGAGACTGTTACAAGCTGACCATCGGTCAGGAGCTCGGTGGCATTAACACAACCTACCACAGCACTGATGCCCAACTCCCTTGCAATAATGGAGGCATGACTGGTACGTCCGCCCTTGTCGGTTACAATGCAGACTGCTTTGCGCAGCATGGCATTCCAGTCGGGATTAGTCATTTCAGCCACTATAATGTCACCTTTCTGCACCTTATCGGCATCGGCGATGGAACTAATCTTCCTTACGGTTCCAGAGATGATTGAATTCCCCACAGCCATGCCTCTGCAGATTGGCTTTGCATCGCTTTTGAGCAGGTATTCTTTTATACTTAGCGATGCCATGTTTTTATGTACGGTTTCTGGCCTGGCCTGCACGATGTAAATCCGGCCATCTGGTCCATCTTTGGCCCACTCAATGTCCATAGGCATTCCGTAATGCTTTTCGATGTCGAGGCATTGTTTTCCCAATATTTCCAGCTCCTTTTCATCCAGACTCAGAAGATGTTTCTCAAAAATTGTGCAGGGCACATTCAGGGTAGTTTTTTCATTACCGTTCCCAGAAAAAATCATTTTTTGTGCCTTCTCCCCTATTTTTCTGGAGATGATGCTTTTTTTACCTTTTTCGAGCGCTGTTTTGAAGAGATAAATTTCATCGGGAATAACGGCGCCCTGTACAATATTTTCGGCAAGTCCCCAGGCCGATGTGATATATATCACCTTGTCGTTTCCGCTTTCTGGGTCGAGTGTAAATGCCACGCCGGCAGCTGCCAAATCGGCCCGCACCATGCGCTGTATACCAACCGACAAAGCCACCTCTTTATGCTCAAAACCATGGTCGATTCGGTATTTAATGGCTCTGTCATTGTACAGAGAAATGTAACATTTTTTTACGGAATGGATAATATCCTCCAAGCCTAGCACATTCAGAAAACTGTCGTGCTGTCCTGCAAAGCTGGCTGTAGGCAGATCTTCGGCAGTGGCGCTGCTGCGCACAGCAACCGGATAAGTGGAATTGCTCAACAAGCGGTATGCTGCTGATATTTCATGACCGATGATATCGGGAATTTTACCCTTTTCAAGTATCGCGCGGCAGGCGCTGCCAATCTCCGCCAAATTCTTGAGGGTCACGCTATCCAATCTTTTCAAGGTCGATTCAAGTTCCGCCTCAAGATTATTTTCGCTCAAATAAAGGCGATATGCATCGGCACTGACGGCAAATCCGTCGGGAATTTCTATGCCATAAGGGCCCAGTTTTCGGGTCATTTCACCCAGGGAGGCGTTCTTGCCTCCAACCTTGGAGACATCTGAATTACTAATCTAATTAAAGGGTATGCAGTACATATATTGGGAATTTTACCCAATATTAGTACGAAAGAAGGGAATTAAAAATGATGGGGGTCATGGGGGGGGTATTGTGGGGAAGAATACAATTTTGTTTAATGTAATAAAATATGCCCCTGCCCAACTGTAAACCAAGGTCTGCAAACAGGCCGATGTGTTTCGGTATTTATTTTGGAATTTTTCTGACATGGGTTGGGGATGATATTTTAAAAATATGAATTATGTTACAATGTAGGTTCGCAATGCATTGCGAACCTACATTGTGACGTATCGTATCTTTACCTGCAATCATTTGTCTATTTTAAACAAATGTGATTTTGTTGAAAATACAAACAGCTACTGCTGATTATCAATAATTTGAATTTGTGGCTTTGCTGACCCCACAATTGACAAGCCATCTAGATTAGCGTATCAAACAAGTCAATAAAGCTGTATTTCTAGCGGACAAGATAAATCTTTATACTAAAAATAAAAAGAAAATAGGGCTGGATTTTTTTGAGATAAAAGGAAGACCCCGATAGCTATCGGGGGATGAAAGGATGAAAGAGTTAAAGATTAGAAGCGTAAAGATTCGGTACTGGGTTAGCCCTGGGTTAAAACCCAGGTATCTGTAGGTGTTGTAAAATCTGAGCTTAAAAGCATCAGATTTTTGCGAAAGAAGGCTTTAGCCTTCTGAAAGCTAACACCATTTGAGCGCGATGCTTTAGCTTCGCAGTTTGTCCGGATAAATACCTTCTTCAGCAAGGTCACCACGCTGTGGCTCAAATCCTGTTCCTGCCTGCGGCTAAGAACAGGCCGCTCCGATGGAGCTGTAAACAGTCCCAGGTTAAAACCTAAAGATTTTCTCAAGGTATTGAAAAGATTTATCTTAATTTCCCAAGACGATTGTTGTTAACCAAAGACTTCATTTGAGTAATGGCAATTTGATTCAACTGAATCAGTCTATCACTTGGATTTAAACCCTGATGAATCAATACAGCATTGATACTTTCTAAATTTGATAGTACGACCAACTGTTCAATAGTCGCCAGATCTCTGATATTACCATCTGCATCAGGATTTGCCTCACGCCAATCTTTTGCAGTGATACCGAACAAGGCAACATTCAACAAATCAGCTTCGCTGGCATATACTACAGAAGTCTCAGCCCTGCTCAATTCTTTTGGTATAAGATTCTCCTTAATGGCATCGGTATGAATCCGGTAATTTACTTTTGCTAAGGTGCGTTGCAGGTTCCATTCCAATTTGAGGCGATCGTTTTCATCTGCCTTCAGCCGTTGAAATTCTTTGATAAGGTAAATTTGAAATTCTGGACTTAGCCACATAGCAAAATGAAATGCAATATCTTTGTGTGCATAAGTTCCACCATATCTTCCTGCTTTAACAACAAGACTAACAGCGCCAGTTCTCTCAATCCACTGACCAACAGACATGATGAAACGGTTCACTCCTGCATCGTTTTCAATTACCCCGAATTCGGGGTAATTAAAATCAGGATTATTTATTTTTTCCCATGTACCAAGGTATTCCAAAGTGTTTTTGTTAGTTATCCACTTCCCTATTAATCCGCTACCTTCTTTAAAACTTAGCGTCATATCAGTCAGACTAATAAAGTCAATATCATTTTGAGCGTATACCGTAACCTCAGTACCTTTTACATTTATTTTTTTATTTTTTGACATGGTTTTGGGGATAATTGCTTGTAAGTAGATTTACAATCCGAAATATAGGCGTTTATACTAAAAATAAAAAGAAAACAGGGCTGGATTTTTTCAATAATAAATCATGTATGGGCGCAATGCATTGCGCCCCTACATGGGTATTATTGAAATCACTAGCTACTTCAACCCTATCACCTTAAAATCGGTTCTTCTGTTTTGTGCATGTTCTGCTTCGGAGCAGTAAACACCTTCTTTACAGCGGTTTATGATCATAGTTTCGCCATAGCCCTTGAATTTTAGCCTGCTTTTACTAATACCGCTCTGAACCAGGTAGTCATAGACTGCTTTAGCTCTTTTTTCGGAAAGTTTCAGGTTGAGATCGGAAGCTCCCTGCGCATCGGTATGCGACCTGATTTCAACACTGATGCCACTGTTATTTTTGAGGATATAAATAATTTCCTGCAGGCCTATCGATCTTTTCATGTCGAGTACATCAGAGTTGATCTGATAACCAATTTCGGCCACTTTTATAACATCGCCCACCTTAAAACCGGTATGGCCAATGACTTTGAATTCTGTTCTTCTGTTTACGGCATGTTCGGCATCGCTACAGTTTACACCTTCTTTACAGCGATTTTTAATTTGCGTTTCGCCATATCCTTTCGATTTGAGCCTGTCGGCAGTTATGCCTTTTCTGATGAGATAGGCTTTGAGGGCATCGGCTCTTTTTTGTGAAAGTTCAAGATTATATTGCGATGGCCCAACAGCATCGGTATGTGCAGCAATTTCGAGTATCACGTGTTTGTGCGTATTTAACACATCGATGAGCTGTGAAAGTCCGGGTGAGCGTTCATCTACATTGGCTGCATTGGACAAATAAAAAATACTTGCCACTTCAATCACATCGCCTACCGCATAATGCGATTTTTTGACCGGTTTTACCACAGTTACTATCGGTTCAGGCTCAATTTTGGTTGGCGGCGAAACCACATCGGGCAATACCTTGGTAGCCTTGTTGGGGTCGGAGTTGTTTGGGTTATCGATATTTTGAACCAGCTTTGCAACTACTGGTGTACTGAATTGCGGCTCAAATTCACGCAAAAACTGTCCGCGCTCATCGAGTCGGCCTATGATGATAAATTCTGCCCTTTTATTGGCCCTGTGTTCTTCCTCAGAACAAGGAACTGCATCGGCGCAGCCATTGCTAAGGAATTGCTCCCCTTTGCCTTCATAACGTATTCTGTTGGCCGGCACACCCGCTTCCATCAAATAGTCGGCAGCAGCTTTGGCCTGTTTCACAGTAAGGTTCAGATTGGATGCCGTTGAACCTTTAGAATCACTGTGGGTATAAATTTGCACAACTGCGGCAGGATCGGCCTTGAGCGACTCGAGAAAGGTAGCAAACTCATGAGAATTTGAAACAAATTTAGCCGATAGGTTAAAAGCATCGTAAACAATTACTTTTTCACCTGCTTTGAGCAACTTTCTGGCAACAGGCTGAATGGGGCGCAATAATTTTACTTCGTAAATATCTTCATTGCCCTGACCGCCCAATCTGTTAGAACTAAAGTAGCCGGTATTCTGAGGCACATTGAACACAAAATACATATCATCGTATGGCGAGTTCACCGGTTTACCCAAATTGAGCGCTTCGGACCAGCTGTCGCTGAATTGCTTGCTTACAAAAACATCCATTCCTCCAAAACCATGATGCCAGTCGGAAGAAAAATAAAGATTTCCAAAGCCATCAAAAAAAGGACTCATTTCATTTCCGGGTGTATTGATTTGAGGGCCCAGATTTTTGGGTTCAGACCATCCGTTTTTACCTTTGATAGAAACATAAATGTCGTAGCCACCAAAACCACCCGATTTGTTTGAACTAAAAAAAAGTGTGGTACCATCGGCACTTAGAAATGGATGTCCGGTAGAATAAGGCTTGTCGGAATTTACATTAGCATTAAATGGAAAAAACAATTCTGAATCGCTGTCCCATTCATTTTGAGATTTTGTTTTATAAAGGTAAATATCCATCAGTAAGCCGCTGCCGTCAATGTGACGAATACCATCCATAAAGTTGTTGGAAGTAATGCTCACCCATTCGCCATTTGAGGAAAAACCCATGGGTGCATCATTGATGTCCTTGCCCACAAAATTCCTTAATGGGCTGGAGCTTTTAAGATCCTTTGAGATGTAATACTGATTAAATGCGTCGTTTGTCCAGGTCATATCTCCTGACTTTTCAATTGCTACCGGTCGACTTGATGCAAAAAGCAAGCCTTTATCAGTGATAAACGGAGCAAAATCGGCATTTTTACTGTTCAATTCGGGAAGCGATCTGACTTCGAAAAGCGGAACGGCGAGTTGTTGCTTTTCGATAAAATCTATTGAAGAAGCATAGTAAATCCCTCTTTGAGCCTGTTGTTTCGACGATTCGAGATAAAATTTTCTGGCCGCCTCAAATTTCGAATTCGACTTCAATGTTTGTGCATAATTGAAAAAATAGCGTTGAGAATTGGGAAACTCCAACACCTTTTCGTACCAGATTTCTGCTTTGGGAAGGTTATTGGTAAGGTAATAGGATTCGGCCAGACGAGCAATTGCTATGGGTTGATCGGGCAACTCAGACAATGCTTTTTCATAAGCCAAAATAGCGTCTTTGTACAAATGAGCACTATAGAAAGCATCTGCCTTGTCGAACAGCTCTTTTTGGGCATTTGCAAAAAATGCAAACATTAAAAAGAGCATTATAAAGATATTATTTTTTAACATGTTTTTATGGTAAAAATCTTAGAATTCGATCCTCAGTCTGACATTAATCCTTCTCGATGTCAAATAATTAGGAATAGCATAACTGGTGTTTGTAAAGTCCTTAATCCAGGTATTCGAAGCCACATTGGCAACTGCCATCAGGTTAAAAACTTCAGCACTCAGCCATATATTATTCAAATGTTTGAGGACATGTTTTCGCTTGCGGTACTCCTCATAAGCATTGGGCATAGAAACCTTTCCTTCCTCTGCAAAATGTTTTTTCACGAATTTATCTCGGTTCCACAAACCAAAACTGAATCCAATGTCGATACGGTGATAAGCCGGATAGCGATATAAATTTCGGGCGACTACATTATCTCGCGGAATTCCGAAAGGCATCCCCGCTCCTACTGTCAATGCCAGATTTACCTGAAACCACTCAGCACCAGGAAAATAATCTTGAAAATACATAGAGAAAATAAATAACTGATCGGTAGGTTTGGGAACATCTGTTGTTAAAACGGTATCAACTTCGGTACCTACCAGGCGATAGATTTTATGCTGTACCGAATCGAACTGTTCGCGGGCACGAAGGAAGGATAGATTAATCCAGGATTCCATACCGGGTACCAATTCCCCATTGAGCCTAAAATCGACTCCGCCAACATAGCCGCGTGCTACATTATCGCCATAATATCTTACGCGAACATTTTCCACATCATAAGGAATTAAATCCCACTGGTGCTTATAATAACCCTCGGTGATAAACTTGAATCTTCGTTTAAACATTACAAAATCCCAAACCACTCCACCCAACACATGAATCGACTTTTGTGCTCTGACATCAGTGCTGATATTACCCCTCAGGTCGCGTAATTCCCTGTAAAAAGGCGGTTGGTGATAAGCTCCTGCAGCAAGTTTAAAAGTAAGATCTTTGGTTCTTTTACTCGTATCTGACAGGAGGTTGTGAAAACGCATTGGAGTGTAATAAATCTGAACCCTTGGAGAAATAAGGAGTTCCTCATTCATGGTCCAGTACTGGGCTCTCACACCTGCAGTCATACGAAGGAAATGTGCCGTATTTTTAAACTCCCAGGTATTTTGAACAAAGGCAGAGAGTCGATGCGAATTGAGTACCGTATCGGTATTTATATAGTCGAAAATTGGCAGCGAAACCGTATCGTAAGGCAGTGTAAATCCCAGCGAATCGAATCGGGTCCATTCTTTCAAACGGTCGAAAATATATTCGTTCTTATAAGTAAAGCCCCATTGCAGCAGATGATTGTTTTCAAATCCTTTCTTGTTGTTGCTCCGTTCATGACTGAGTGCGCCCACATACTGAGCCTGCATTACAGAGGCCCGCAGGAAATTTCTTGCGTAAAGATGGGTTTCGCCATAAGCGAGTGTTCCGACAACCTCACCAAAATTCTCTTCACCAAGTCCGGTTTCAACTTCTTCCAGTCGATAAAAATTTTGAATATCGATGCGCTCATTTTCCCTGCTTTGGTAGGCAGAAAACATAAAACGGTGTCGCAGAGCAGTTTGAATGCTAATTTTTTTGTCCTTCAATTCCCTGTTCTGAACCGGTTGTGAATAGGTGAGCGAGGTGCCGACAAAATTGGTATGAAAATCTGAAATTTCCTTACCTTCAAATAGTGAACTGAGGCGAATAGCCTGATTAAAAAGTCCGGTTGTAGTAGCACTTGATAGCGGCACCAGCGTAAATTCGGCGCTATTGTAACCACCTATGAGTTCTAATTGCCAACGATTGCTGAGGTCGTAAATAAAATCTCCCTGTACATCAACAAAATTTGGCACATATTCACCTTGGATATCTAAAGTATTGAGTATGTATCTGGTCGTTTTGTAACGGGCACCCAGGGTATAGGTAAAGCGACGCGAACTGCTGTTTTTGAGATATTTAGCGCCCCCCAGATAGGCTGAGGCGCCTAATAAGCTACCTGTAACTCTACCTTCGAAAGTTTTTGTTGGACGTCGGTAACGCACATCGAGTACCGAGGACATTTTATCGCCATACTGAGCCTTAAAAGCGCCGGAAGAAAATGACAAGGCATCGAGCATATCGGGATTTGGGAAGGTAAGCCCTTCTTGTTGTCCGCTCCTGATTAACAAGGGTCTGTATATTTCAAAGCCGTTTACATAAACCAGATTTTCGTCGTAATTACCCCCTCTGACTGAATACTGAGATGTGAGTTCACCACCCGGTCCTGCGGTTACACCTACTGCCATAAACTGTAGCATAGATTCCAGATTCATGGTAGTTGTAGGCAGATTTTTGATATCGTCGGCACTGATACGCAATGCATCTGCCTCTTTTTCTTCGAAAGTGGTCACAACAACCTCTGCAGTGATGAGGTTACTAATTCTGACGTCTAAGCGAATCACATCTTTCGATTTGAGGCGCAAATTAGCAATGGATCTGGTTGGAAAACCGGTTGCTATAAACACCAGATCGAAATTTATTTCAGCAGGTACACTGATGTCATAACTTCCATCTTCTTCTGTCCTGGAAACACTTATCTGTTGATTATCAACTACCACGACAACTGATACAAAAGGCAAAGCTTCAGCATTTACCGAGTCGCTTACTGTACCAATAATTCGGGCAGTTTCCTGTGCTAACAAAAAACCGGAAAAACCTGTTAAAAACAAAACAAATAGAAACCTGAGTATAATGGGCATATGTTTGGAATATGAAACTAATAACGAAGGTACAGATGAAAAAGAGCAGCAAAATGGTGTGAAGAAGCTATTTAATCACAAATTTTTTCACAGAACGTACACCTTTCATATTGTTTAATTCAGCAAAATAAAGTCCGCTGCTCCAGTTTTGAGGAATCATCAGTTCCATATCAGTACTGTTTTCAGCTATTATCTCAACAGACCAAACTTTTACGCCCGAAGCAGTATAAATATTCAATTGCGTATTTTCCTCCAATGCCTGAGGAATAAAAAGTCGGAGTGAACTGCCAGCATTCACAGGATTTGGACGGATATCCCATTCATTAAAAATCTCTTCAACAGAAACAGCTGTAATGTTTTGTGTATTAAAATTAGTGGGAAAATTATATCCTCTGCAAGTATTTCCATAGTTGAACGGCATTACGCGCCATGCATATGGAAAACTCGATGGGCGAGGCGGAAAAACACGGTTAGTTTGAAAAAAAGTATCCGTAAGTAATTTTCTTTCAATGATTTGATTCACTGCATAGGGTTCTTTATAAATCTCCAGAAAATAATGCGTTGCACCCTCCACTGCATTCCAGGAAAATAGCGGATTTTGACTTGAAACCACCG
>CAMDAB010000068.1 GCA_945888475.1 Saprospira grandis DSM 2844
ACTGTTGCAACAGGAGGGATAACAATTACCCCACCAGCATCGAATGCGCAAAGCTGGAACATGAGTTTTCTGACAACCGATGCTACGCTCCTCGATTCTGTTCGTTTTGCTTCAGCCGGGGTTTCCTTTAGCAGTTTCCCAAATACTGAGATCATTTTGCCTGTTGCAGGTTTTGGACAAGGCTATGTTGATGTAGATGCTACCGCAATGACAATGGTTGGTGCAAGTATCGATCTTATGGGACTCACATTTGTTTCCCCCTTTGTTAATACACAAACGCTTCAGACAGCTCCACTAAGCTATGGTACAACACTGAATGATACACATCAGCTAAGATTTGCTACCCATGTCGACAGTGTTCAAGGTTTACGCATGCTCATTGACCAACTAGGTCTTCCTGTAAGTCCCGATTCTATTCGCTTGAATATCAGCGGAACATCTGAACTAATCGTTGATGCTTTTGGCGATGTAACACTTTTCGATTCAACTTATACCGTGTTAAGGCAAAAAGTAGAGGTGATAAATGCCACAACAATCGAAGCTTATGTTGCTGCTTTCGGTAGTGGTTTTTGGCTCGATGTAACAAGCACAATCGCCGGACAACTTCCTATCCCACTCAATGACACTACTTTCCGTTATGATTTCCTTAGAGAAGGTTCAAAAATCCCTGTTGTCCGAATCAACATGGACGGAACAGGAACAAGTATCAGAGATATTGAATTCAAAGGTTACAATGAAAATACTGCAATTAACTCGCTTGAGCTGAAAGAAATTACTGTTTTTCCTAATCCTGCTAATGAGTTGATTTCAATTAACACAACAGAAATTAATGAAACATTTAATGTGCAGATTGTTGATGCAATGGGTCGAGTTATTTATAAAGCTACGAATCTGAATGATAACAACGTACAGATAGATGTTCGTGACTTGCCTGTTGGTAATTTTGTACTTTTATTGAATTCTGAAAAGGGTAAATTACTTGCTGTTGAAAAAGTAAGTATACAGCGATAGTTTCTGTTTTCAAAAAATCCCTTTCCGCAATGGAAAGGGATTTTTTTGTTTTTTATTCAGGCCTTCTATTAAAAAACTAACTTTTGTTCAAAATAAATCTTTATGCTTAATTAGTTATTATTTAGTGAAGCAGAACCGAAAAAAATTTAACTTTACATAAAATTTAACTATGCCTCAAAAGATTGCAGTTTTGGACTATGGGATGGGCAATCATTTCTCAGTAGTGAAAAGATTGCTTAAGTTCAACTGTAATGCTTACATTACCAACACGAATAAAGGTATAAATGAAGCTGATAAAATAATTTTACCGGGAGTTGGGCATTTTGCCAAGGCAGTTGAAAATATAAAAGGACTTGGAATTTGGGATAGTTTGAATGAGGCTGTACTTATTAAAAAAAAACCAATTTTGGGTATTTGCCTTGGAATGCAACTTATGGCAAAAAGTAGTGAGGAGGGAAATGTAGAGGGACTTGCTTGGTTTGATGCAAATGTTATCAGATTCAAAGTCTCAGACAGTACTAGTTTTAAAATACCACATATAGGATGGAATAGTGTTGCTCAAAGAAAAGATTCTAATCTCTTTAGTAATATTTCTGAGCAATCAGAGTTCTATTTTGTACATGCTTACCATATGCAAATAAGTAAAATTCAGGATATACTTGGCGAAAGCAACTACGTATACGATTTTGTGTCTGCTGTTGAGCGTGATAACATTTTTGGGGTACAATTTCATCCCGAAAAAAGTCATGACAGCGGGAACTTATTATTACAAAATTTAACGAAATTGTAAATGTATCGTCCCAGAGTTATTCCAGTATTGCTGCTCGATCATGATAAGTTGGTAAAAACTGTAAAGTTCTCCAACCCTAAATATATTGGTGACCCTATCAATGCTGTAAGGATATTTAACGACCTTAAAGCTGATGAACTGGTACTTTTGGATATTAGTGCCTCGCGTCAGAATAGAAATATCGACCTCGAACTTGTTAAAGAAATAGGAGAGGAGGCGAATATGCCATTCTCCGTTGGCGGTGGAATCAAAACAATGGAAATGGCTCAAAAACTACTGAGTTATGGCGCAGAAAGAGTTGTTATTGGAACTGAGGCCATCTCTAACCCTGATTTTGTAAAAAAACTCTGCGAGACCTTTGGTTCTTCAACTGTTTCTGTCTGTATCGATTATAAAAAAGATTTTTTAGGTCGACCATTGGTATATTCTCCCCATAAAAAGGCAGTCAATCAAGATCCTGTAAAGTTGGCTTTGCTCATGGAAGAGGCCGGTGTTGGAGAAATCATCCTGCAATCCTTTGCAAAAGACGGAACCATGACTGGATATGATTATGAATTTTTAAAAAACACTGCAAAAAAATTAAAAATACCTGTTGTTGGTTTAGGTGGAGCATCAAAAAAAGAAGACCTTGAAAAACTATACAGCGAAAGTGGCCTCAATGGACTAGCAGCCGGCAGCCTTTTTATTTTTAAAGGCCAAATGAAAGGAGTGCTCATTAATTACCCATCCTCCAAAAATTACACTTTCAGCTATGAGCGCTCTTGATTACAAAATCTGCAACAGATGCGTAATGGATAATATTACTGATGTTTTCATCCACTTCGATGAAAAAGGTAATTGTAATCATTGCGAGGATTATTTACAAAGAACTTCTAAACTGATATATAATTCAGAGATTTCGGATGAACAATGGAAACATATTCTTGATAAAGTAAAATCAGCTGGCAAAAATAGAAAATTTGACTGTATAGTTGGCATCAGCGGTGGTGTTGACAGTTCCTATACCGCACATTTGTGCAAAGAGTATGGTCTACGACCACTTCTTTTTCATATGGATAATGGATGGGATACCAAAATTTCTGTGAAAAATGTTGCCACTATGGTCGATAAACTTGGATTTGAATATGATTGTCAGGTTTTAGACTGGGAAGCGTTTCGTGAAATTCAACTTGCCTTTCTTAAATCTTCGATTGTTGACCTTGAAATGCCCACTGATATAGCCATACTTTCCAGTATTTATAAAGCAGCAGCAAAATACGGCATTAAATATATTTTCTCGGGTGGGAACCTAAGTAGTGAAGCTATTATGCCATTACAAATGGGTTATCATATGTACAAAGACATCAGGCTTTACAGGCACATCGTTAAAAAATATTCAAAAAAAGCTTTGAAAACAATCCCTACTGTGGGCATTTGGGGGGAGTTTTGTTATAAGTTTTTAAAAAACATAAAAACTGTTTATCCACTAAATTATATCCCCTACGACAAGGATAAAGCAAAACAATTTTTGATTGAGCAATATGGCTGGGAAGATTATGGTGGAAAACATCATGAATCGAAAATTACCGCTTTCTGGCAATCATACGTGATGCCCGAAAAGTATAAAATGGACTATCGCCGCACAACACTTTCTGCACAAATTTGTGCTGGTCAGATTAGCAGAGCGGCTGCATTAAATGAGTTTTCACACAAATCATACGATGAGAAACTGATTGATGAAGACAAAAAATATATCGCCAAAAAATTCGGCATCAGCTTAGACGAATTAGAAAAATACCTTAGCAATCCACCCAAAACCTATCTCGATTTTCCAAATAACAAGGAATTGATAAGCTTTGTCTATCGTACTTACAACAGGATTTTTACAAAGAAGAGAATATAATCAAATCAGCGGACAGTTGATGATTATGTTCGGATCCGGACAATTGTATTTTTCATATTTCAACATACTGTCAGAGGCTACGCCGGGATAATCCCCAACATTGTTACCCATATCCAAAATAATTTGAAAATGCAGGTGGGGAGCCCAGTTACCATTTTCTTCATTATTGCCAAAATGAGCAAAACACTGTCCTTTTTCAATTCTTTTTCCAATTGAAATAATGTCAAGATCCGCTCTGCTCAGATGTCCATATAAAGTGTAAAAACGGATTTCGGCAGCCGGATTATGCTCCAATATAATGGTTGGCCCATAATTTCCATAACCAATATTTTCAGCAAAGCTGTGAACTTTAGCATCTAAAGGAGCAAAAACTGCCGTTCCGGCGGGCATCCAGATATCAACACCCAAGTGTATGTAGCGCTCCTCCTCGGCCTTTTCATGTTTGAAAATTTTTGAATCACTATAAAGGTTTCTAGCTTCGAGGTAACCTCCCAAAGCCATCTTTGCCCCACTTTGAGTAAATCTCGAATTCAAATAATTTTCCAAGGATATCGGCTCACGTAAGTTTTTAGCCGCTTCATTGCCATCTCTGCTCATATCCAGCGCGATTGCATTTTCTTGGTCCGGTCTAGGATGAACTAAAGGCGCGAAAAAAGGGCGATGAAGCATGGCCCACTCCATGAATAAAGAATACATTTGAAGGAAGAAGTTAGAATTCAGAAATTAGAAATTAGAATCCCGATAGCTATCGGGAAGAAGTTAGAAGTCAGAAATTAGAAATTAGTCTTGTCTTTCGGACGAGAAGAAGTTTGAAGTTTTCTTTCTATCTTTATTCTGAAGCAGCATTAAAATACCGTGCTTGTTTGCTGGGGTTTTTCACAAAGGCCCCCCCGATAGCTATCGGGGCTTTCGAGGGCTGTTTGGTCTCGTCTGCCGGACGAGATTGGTTTCGCTTCGCGGAGCTTTGGTTCACGAATCTTATTTTCAAATTTTCAAATTAACTAATTTTCAAATTGAAAAAATCTTTCTTCTTCAAATCTTTCCTCTACAGCGGCATTAAAATACCGCGCTCCTCTGCTATTGTTTTTTCTCAAAGGCCTAAAGCCGTTTGGAAAAAATCTTCGAATTGAAATTTTCAAATTGTCTCATTTTCAAATTTTCAAATTGAAAAAATCTTTCCTCTTCAGCTCTTTCCTCTAACGCGCTCAAATTCCCTCCGAATCGAACTGCAGCATAGCCAATTGTCGGTAAAGTCCTTTTTCATTTTCCATAAGCTGATCGTGACGACCACTTTCGGCAATTTTGCCAGCATCGAGTACCAGAATATTGTCAGCCTCGCGTATGGTTGCAAGCCTGTGTGCAATTATGAGTGAAGTTCGACCTTCCATCAGATTATTGAGTGCTTCTTGAACCAATCTTTCAGATTCCGCGTCGAGTGCCGAGGTTGCTTCATCAAGCAGTAAAATTGCCGGATTTTTTAAAATGGCTCTTGCTATAGCTATACGTTGCCGCTGGCCACCCGAAAGTTTTACACCGCGCTCTCCAACAATTGTTTCCAATCCTTCGGGGAATTCAGAAATAAAATTCCATGCATTGGCTTTTTTTGCAGCCTCTATAATTTCGGCTTCAGAGGCATTGTGATCGCCATATGCAATATTTTCACGGATACTGCCGCCAAACATAATCACATCCTGTGGTACAATAGCCATTTTACGACGAAGCGCTGTGATATTAAAATCTTCTATTTTTTTATGATCGATGAGAATATTCCCACCATCGCTTTCGTAATAACGAAGCAAAAGCTGCATAACTGTTGATTTACCCGCACCAGAAGTGCCCACAAGTGCAACTCTCTTTCCGCTCTCAACCTTGAATGAGATGCCATTGAGTACCTTCACTTCAGGCCTAGAAGGGTAATTGAAATCTATCGATTGAAATTCAATATTACCATCGATTTTAATATTTTCCTGTTTGGAATTCAGTTCAAGTTCAGAAGGTTCATCCAAAATTTCTAATACACGTTCAGATGCACCAATAGCTCGTACCAATTGCTCATAAAAATTGCTCAAGCCTGCCAGCGATCCTCCCAAAAAAGCAGTAAAAGTTATAAATTGTATAAAATCTTCTGTATGGAAAGTGCCAGTTGGGCTATCGTCTATCATTGTGGCCCCCAGCCAAAGGATAAAAAATATTGCTCCGAACAGAACAGCTATAATAAAGGCAAAAAACATACCTCTCAGCTTGGCAAAATTCATAGACACATCTACAACCCGGTCTATAGAACGACCATAGCGCATGTGCTCGAAAAATTCGTTGGTAAAAGATTTTACAACAGAAATAGCCATAAGCGTTTCGTCGAGAATCACATTGGTTTGCGCCAGTTCATCCTGTCTTTTTTTAGAAACCTTTCGAATGTAACGGCCAAAAATAATGGCAATCACAATAACCAGCGGAAAGGTACTAAGCATAATAAGCGTTAGCCCTGGAGCTATTAGGAAAATAAAAGTTAAACCGCCGATGAGTATAATAATTTGACGAATAAGCTCTGCAAGTGTTAGCGAAATCGCATCCTGAAGCAAGGATACATCGGCTGTGGCGCGACTCGCTAATTCCCCGACTCGTCGCTGCTCGAAGAAATATATTGGTTGGCAGAGGAGTTTTGCATATAAATCCTTTCGGATGTCAGCGATACTTTTCTCAGAAACCCAGGTGATGAGCAGCACCCGAACGTATGAGGTTACTCCCTGGAAAATTAGCAGACAAAGCAAAAGTATGCCGATGCCTTGAAAATTGAGCCCATATTCCGATCGATTATTGGCTATGGCAATAAGCTCGCCCGAAGCCCAGGGAAAGACTAGAAAAACAGAACTTGAAATAGTGAGTAAGAGCAGCGAACCAATAAAGGGCCACCTATAGGGATAAATATAACGTAGCAACTGTTTGCCGCGTTTAAGTCCTTCAGGATTAATTTTTTTTGAAGATTTTCCGCTTTTTTCTTCTTTTGTCTCTTGATTGGCTACCATTTAAGCTGAATTGTCAATGAAAACAGTATGCAATGAAAAAGGTTCGCGGGGCATTGCGCTGCGAACCTGTATCGTATTTGCAGATGTGTGTTTAGCCTAATCCTGCAATGAGTGTCAGTATCAATAGTGACCCACCCAATACCCAGGTAATTTTTTCAAGAATATCTGTTGAGCGTGCTGCACCCATAATTTTTTGAGCCTCAGCAGTTCCACCAAAAGCAGAATTCAATCCGCCGCCTTTAGGATTTTGAACCATTATAATAAGTATCAGTAGGAGCGATACAATTGCGATAAGAATTACTAATAAGGTAGTTATCATAACAATAAAAATATTTTCTTAATAATCTGATTTTTAAATTAGTAGAACTATTATTCTTTTACTTGTTTAATCTTCTTTGCAAAGTAAATACTTTTTTCCGGAAATTGCAAACTTAAAGCCTGATACATTTTTATAGCTTTTAAAGTTTGTCCCTGTGCTACAAGTAAATTGGCCAGAGTTTCGGAAATAACATTGTTGTCTTCAGTGATACTTTTGATGATTTCAGCCTCCAAAGCATCTTTGTTATCCATCCAGGATAGGCTGTCTTTAGGCGAGTTCTTTAAGCCTCTAAATGTAAATTCTTTGAGTCGGTCAGAAATGCTATTCAAAAATTCCTCTGTATCGTCCCGCTCTTCAGCTTCCTTTTGTACTGCTTCTATTTCAGAATTTTTAATGGTTTTATCACTGTCCAAAATAATATAGGCATCAGGCTTTTCTTGCTCTGATTCATTCATATTATCCAATAATTCTTTCAGATTTGGAAATCGGATGATTTTAAATTTCTTTTTGCGCTTATTTTTTTCGGGGATTGCCAATTCGCCAAAAGTACTCTGCTCCATATCAGAAAAATCATCGCCGGTCGATTCATGCAGGAGTATCTCCAGAAAGGATTTTCCCTGCGTAGGCGGAATAGCAGTTTTGTCAACTGCTGCACCCGCTTTGATTTTGTCAGATTTATGTAGGCTCATGTCTTGGTCGGAGACTGAAAAGGTAGTATAAGTAAAGTGTCAGTGATAAAAAATGGTCGGAGGTCAAAGATAATGAAAAGCTTTATATAAACAAAATAACGGCAATGTATATTCGTAACTTTTTATGCTTTGCTAATTACACTCAAAAATATTTGTTGTCCTTATCAATTAAAATAAATCTCAATTAAAGAATATAAATTTTATCAATTTAAATAGCCTCTTTTAATAAGAAAATATGCAAAAAATTTACTAGTTTTGCGATTGGTTAAGACCTAAAATACTTCATTACAAAATCATACCATACAAAGATATATAAATGTTCAAATTTAAAAATCTCTTTAGTTTTTTCACTCAGGAAATTGCCATCGACCTGGGGACTGCCAATACGCTTATTATTCACAATGATCAGGTAGTTGTTGACGAGCCATCGATTGTTGCCGTAGACAGAAACAGTAATCAAGTCATTGCCGTGGGTAAAAAGGCGATGATGATGCACGAGAAAACGCACCAGAAAATCAAGACGATTCGCCCATTGAAAGACGGCGTAATTGCCGATTTTGAAGCTGCCGAACGTATGATTCAAGGCCTTATCGATATGATTCCAAATCGCAGAAAACTATTGCGCAACATGCGTATGGTCATCTGTATTCCTTCGGGCATAACAGAGGTGGAAAAACGCGCTGTTTTCGACTCGGCCGAACATGTTGGTTCAAGAGAAACCTACCTTGTTCATGAGCCTATGGCAGCTGCGCTCGGAATTGGCCTTGATGTTACAGAGCCGGTTGGTAATATGATTATCGACATCGGAGGCGGTACTACTGAAATTGCAGTCATAGCACTTGCAGGAATTGTATGCGATCAGTCAATCCGCACAGCGGGCGATGAATTTACTTTCGATATTCTTATGTACATGCGTCGCCAGCACAATCTGCTCATTGGTGAAAGAACGGCAGAGCAGATTAAAATTCATGTTGGTGCAGCAATTAATCAACTGGACAATCCTCCGGCAGATTATGCTGTGAATGGTCGCGATCTTATGACTGGTATTCCAAAACAGATTTTTGTTACTTACAGCGAAATTGCTCAGTGTTTGGATAAGTCAATTTCAAAAATTGAAGAGGCGATTCTCAAGGCGCTGGAGAGTACACCACCCGAACTTGCTGCCGATATTTATCGTACCGGACTTTATCTTACAGGTGGTGGTGCTTTGCTTCGTGGGCTCGACAAACGTATCAGCCAAAAAACAAAGCTGCCTGTGCACATTGCTGACGATCCTCTGCGCGCAGTTGTACGCGGCACTGGTATTGCACTCAAAAACATATCAAAATTTTCATTCCTGATTTCTCAAAAAAATCTCTAAGCCACAAAGGGAACTTATTTTTCCCTAGAGCTTTTGTACAGGATGTTGGAAATCGGATTGGTGGTTTCCGACATTTTCTGTTTTAAGCAATCCTGCATTTTATGAACAAAATTGCTGCTTTTTTATATCGTTTTAATGGTTTTTTTGCCTTTCTCATCTTGGAATTTTTTTCCCTCTACTTCTATTTTAATCAGAATATGAGTTCAGAAAAAACTGCCTTTTTGAGTTCGGCAAACAGAACTGTTGGCAATATTTATGATTACAGCAATCGATGGATGAGTTACTGGAATCTTTCCTCGCTCAACGATGCACTTGCCAAAGAAAATGCACGACTCAAAATGAGGCTGCCCGGTTCTCAGTTCTCAAATCTTAGTGATAGCGGTACCGTAATGAATGAGTTTTTTGAACCGCGCTACCAGTATACCGAAGCAGTTGTAATAAATAATTCAGTGAACCGCAATAATAATTACATTACGCTCAATAGAGGTGCAAAACATGGTGTAAAATTACAGAATGCAGTACTGAATGGCACTGGGGAAGGTGTTGTAGGTATAATTGTTGCCGTTTCGAATCATTTTTCAACTGCAATGTCTGTACTGCATCAAGAATCTAGAATTAGTGCCAAAATCAAACGAAATGGATTTTACGGACTAGCAGTTTGGAATGGTAAAGATCCCCGCAAGTTAACACTGGATGCTATTCCCAAACATGCAAAAGTCATGAAGGGTGACAGTGTTGTGAGTAGCGGTTATTCTACGATTTTTCCGGAGGGGGTCTTTATTGGTACCATCGATAAATTTTCGAACGAAACAGGCACTAACTTTTATAGCATTGAAATATCACTAGCTGTCGACCTAAATAGTCTGCAATATGTATATATAGTTGATGATATTATGAAACCCGAACTTAAACAACTGGAGGAAAAAATTAAGAAATAAATGTTCCGCAATCCATACAGTGCCAATATATTCAGATTTTTCTTTCTTTTACTTATACAGGGTCTTGTACTTCAGTATATTGGCTACAAAAATATTTATCTTTTTATCTATCCGCTTTTTCTGATGTTGCTCCCATTAGAAATTCCGCATGGACTGTTGGTCTTTTTATGCTTTTTGATGGGCATTTCGGTCGATATTTTTTACAATGGTTTTGGTCTGCATGCTTCGGTAATGGTTGCCCTCGCTTTTGCCCGACCATTGATTTGCGGACTTATGGAGCCAAGGGGAGGATTTGAAGTAGGGCAAATATTAAGCGCCGGCAATCTTGGATTTCGTTGGTTTATACGTTACAGTGCTGTAATTGCCTCCATACATATGTTTCTTGTCATTCTGCTCGAAGAGCTCAGTTTAAGTTGGTTTATGCTTGCAAGGGTCTTTATCGGTTTTTTGCTTTCGATGCTTTTAATGTTGCTCTATCAATTTATTTTTAATCCCAAAATCTGATTATGTCGAACGATCTGTACCAGTCGAGACAAAAAATACTGCAGGCTGTTGTCATTTTACTTGGCATCATCCTGTTGTTCCGTTGTTTTCAGCTACAGATTTGGGACAAATCTTATCAGCAGAAACAAAGTTTCAGGCAGATTATTACGCAGTACCCATCCCGAGGACTAATTTACGACCGTAACGATAGCCTGCTAATTTATAACATAGCGCTATACGACCTTCAGGTAACGCATGAATCGGTACGAAGAGGAAATATCGACACTTTAAAATTTTGCAGGTTACTTGGGATAAGCCCTGAACAGTTTAACGTCAATATGGAGAAGGATTGGTCTGATATTAAATTTTCGAAAAGAAAGCCATTCGATTTCATGACTAAGCTAAACCCCGACAGCTTTGCCCGTTTCGAGGAACATCTTTTTGAGTTTCCCGGATTTGAAAGTATCATACGCAACGTAAGAGGATATCCCGTAAATGTTGGAGCTCATTTTTTGGGTTATATCAGCGAAGTTACATCCAAGCAGATTGAAAAAAATAAAAAACTTTACAAACAGGGCGACTATATTGGTGCGAGCGGTTTGGAGCTTGCTTATGAAAAACAACTCATGGGCGAGAGGGGTGAAAGACATGTACTGAAAGATAAATGGGGCAAAATTCAAAGCCGTTATAAAGGAGGTACTTTAGACAAATCCGCCAAATCGGGTTATGACCTTGTCACAACTATCGATCTTAGTCTGCAACGCTATGCCGAAATACTGATGCAAAATAAAATTGGCGCAGTGGTAGCAATTGAGCCTTCCACCGGTGAGATTCTGGCTATGGTTAGTTCTCCAACTTTCGACCCTACAATTCTTGCTATTGACAAAAATAGGGGAGCAGCTTTTGCGCTACTCGCCGCCGATTCAACAGATCCGCTTTTTAACAGGGCGTTGATGGCACAGTACCCGCCAGGATCAATTTTTAAAACCGTAATTGCAGCAATAGGTATGCAGGAAGGTGCCATAAAGGCAGATGAATCGATTCCCTGCCCAGGTGGCTTTATTATGGGTAATCTAAGAGTCGGATGTCATGGACATGGCGCAACTTCCGATGTGTCCTCTGCTATTGCTTATTCCTGTAATAATTATTTTTGTCAGACTTATCGCAATATTGTTAACCTTTATGGTTACGATTTTCCGGAAAAGGGAATGAATAAACTAATTGAACATCTTAGGGCATTTGGTCTGGGACGAAAAATTGGTGTAGATTTACCCGGTGAAATGAGCGGTAATATTCCAAGTGTAGCTTATTTCGACAAAAGGTATGGCAAAGGTCTCTGGCGTTTTTCAAACTCTGTTTCTGTGGGCATAGGTCAGGGTGAAATGCAGATAACCCCTTTGCAAATGGCTAATATCACTGCAATTATTGCCAACAGAGGTTATTATTATATACCGCACCTGGCTAAAGAATTCAGAGGCGATAAAAGCGATGTGTTGAAACGGTTCAAAGAAAAACAGTACACAAAGGTTCATCCGCGGCATTTCGAATCGATAATCGATGGTATGGAAATGGTTGTCCTTGCCGGAACAGCTATCAATGCTGCTATTCCCGGAGTTTCGGTTTGTGGTAAAACAGGTACGGTGCAAAATCCTCATGGAATTGACCACTCCACTTTTATTGCCTTTGCACCAAAAGAAAATCCCAAAATTGCCATAGCCGTTTATGTCGAAAACAGTGGTTTTGGATCAACCTTTGCGGCACCAATAGCAAGTTTAATCATTGAAAAATATCTAAGGAAAGAAATTGAAAGTGAAATGCGAAAGTTATTAGAAAAATCAATGATTGAATCGAATCTGATGAATAAGTGGCAGAAACCAATAAAAAAGCCTGCAAATCAGCAAAATAATTAATAACAGCTGTATGAATAAAGAAATTTATAATATAAATTCTTCTGTTAGAACTGAAATACAGGGAGAATTACTCAGAATCGCTGAGGATAACAATATCAGGATTTTATATGCCTGCGAGAGTGGAAGTCGCGCATGGGGCTTTGCTTCACCCGAAAGTGATTATGATATCAGATTTATTTTTCTGCATCCCACCAGCTGGTATCTGTCGGTATTACCCCAGGATGACGGCATGGATCTTTTTATCGATAAAGAATTAGATATCAATGGATGGGACATAAGAAAAGTACTTAGACTGATGATGAAATCTAATATAACAGCTTTCGAATGGTTACAGTCGCCTATAGTATATCAGACCGATGAAGATTTCAAAGCAGCGATCTGGTCATTGTCCCAACATTTTTTTCAGGCTCGTTCAAGTATTCAGCAGTACCTTTCTCTTGCAGGAAATGCCTATAGGAGAATAAGCGAGGAGTCGGAAATCAACGTTCAAAAATATTTATACGTAATGCGGCCACTTTTGGCAGCAATGTGGATTGCTCAGCACAAAAGCTCCGCACCAATGACCTTTGCAGAGCTATTGCCTCTCTTAAAACCATTTTCGAACATTGAAGCAATTGTTATGGAGCTTTGGGAAAAGGCATTATTGCCCAACGAAAAAGATAGCATCAAACCAATTCAGGAGCTGAACGATTTTATTCAGAAAGAGATTGTTAAATGCAATAGTATTGCCGACGGAATGGAAGAAAGTGCTGTAAGAGCCGATATGCTTGATGCCTTTTTTAGAATGGTAATTCAAACTTATAATGGTGATTATTAAGTGATTTGGCATGTCAAAAACAGTAAGAAATCAACTTTTTGAAATAAAGAGCTACGATCCGCTCACTATCATACTCTGTTTGCTACTCATGCTCACGGGCTGGTTGATGATTTTTGCCTCGGAATATAATCCTGATACCTTCAGCAGTATCTTTAATTTTGAAAAAAGCTATGGTAAACAGTTGCTATGGATTGCCTTAGGGCTGCTTACGATGATATTTTTACAGTTTATCGAAGGGCGAATTTACCAAAATATAGCATTTATATTACTAGGTATATCATTGTTCCTGCTGCTGGCTGTTTTATTCACCAAACCCGTTAATGGGGCAACCTCCTGGTTCGATTTGGGTGGTTTTCGATTTCAACCATCTGAATTCGCCAAAACAGCTACAGCATTGGCCCTGGCCTCTTTGCTTAGCCTTCCGGATATCAAAATGCAGGATCTTAGCGGTAAAACTCAGGCTTTGCTTGTATTGGGTGTTCCTACGCTTTTGGTTTTACTACAGAATGATACAGGTTCAACATTAGTATATATGTCTTTCTTTCTAGTGCTTTATCGTGCTGGATTTACATCAACATTTTTCCTTGCGGGCATTTTCATTTTCTTCTTATCAATAGCATCATTGATGTTCGATCAGGTTTGGGGAATTTTGCATATAATGCTTTTATTAGGGAACTTTATAATGCTCAGATTTTGGAAAAAAGACGAAAGATATGGCTTGGCCTTTATTGTTATAAGTTTGATAATTTGGTATTTATATGCTGCTTCAATTCAAATGCTGTTGATTATACAATTAGTTTTTGCATTAATTTTTATTACGCTGAATCTTGTTAAAAGAAATTGGCAGATTACGGTCATTACAACCGCAGTAATTTTAATTGCATTTATATACAGCTTGTCGGTCAACTACCTTGTAAATAATATTTTGAAGGAGCATCAGCAGGAGCGTATCTGGGTTTGGCTAAGGCCAGAAAAATGCGATCCGCTGGGCTCACTGTACAACCTAGAACAATCTAAATATGCCATTGGATCGGGAGGCTACTTTGGCAAAGGCTTTTTGGAAGGCGAGCGCACAAAGCTCGATTATGTACCCGAACAGTCGACCGATTTTATTTTTTGTACTGTTGGAGAAGAATGGGGATTTTTTGGCAGTTTTATCGTTATTGCCATGTTCGTTACGCTGCTTTTAAGAATTCTTTTTTTGGCAGAACGGCAGCGATTCAGTTTTGCTAAGTTTTATGCCTATGGAGTTGCGTCAATACTATTATTTCATATTTTTGTGAATATAGGAATGACCATTGGAGTTTTACCTGTTATTGGTATTCCACTACCATTTATCAGTTATGGCGGATCCTCCATGATTTCATTTAGTATCATGGTAGGTATTCTGCTCAAACTCGACAGTGAAAGATCATCTGCTTACCGTTAAAAAAAAATTGTAGTGTTAAGATTTCAGTTAATCAGAATTTTACAGCTTACAGCAGCTATATTATTGGCAGGAAGAGCTTGGCAGCATCTTTTTTGGGATGCACCCTATCAGCATTTTTTCTCTGGCGAAACCGGTTTCACCGATTGGTTCAGCGATAAACTTACCACAGTAATGGGTTGGTTTTACCTTTTTGGGGTTATTTTTTGTTTTACTTTAGATAAAAGAGATACGCGCTGGGGGAATATTTTTGTTTTTTATTCAGCTGCCCTACTGCTACTTGCTCAGCTTTACCGTATTTCGAATGCTTATGAAATGCCAACCCTGCTGCTTTACAGCTCGCAATTTGCTACACCGTTGATTTATTATCAGTTGCAGTTTACCAAAATTCCGATTGGCAGGATAATGAACACACTAAAATTGAGCTTAACGCTTACCTTAGGTGCTTATGCATGGTATGCCTCCGGAATTTATTACGGGCACAAAGCTGCCTGGATAGAAGGGTTAAATAATGCTTTTGGGACAGGAAGCAACAGCGCTGCTTTGTTTTTGTATGCCCTCGCTGCTTTCGAAATTATAATTATTTTGGTTTTGTGGGTAAAACCACTCCAAAAAATTGCCTTTGCAGGCATATTGTTTTGGGGTATTTTGCTCATGATTGCCTCTGTTGCCCTGTTCTTTATGGAACATCCGCATTGGCAGTCGGGCGTACGCTCTGCATGGGAATTGCTTTGTCTGGTTCCGAATGCGGGCTTGTCCTATGCAATTTGGAAATATGTCAATGAAAAGAAAAAAGAAGAAGATTTTTAAGCATGAATTTCGAAACGCATATTGGAACCGATATCCACGAGGCTGCTGCTTACCTGAACAGTAATGAAATTGTAGCCATACCTACCGAAACTGTTTACGGACTTGCGGCCAATGCCCTGAATGAGCTGGCTGTATCGAAGGTCTATGTAGCCAAAAAACGTCCGCTATATAATCCGCTTATTGTTCATATCAAAGACATTAACGAAGTAGAGAAATATGCTGCCGAGGTGCCAGCGCTAGCTTTTCAACTTTTCGAGACCTTTTCTCCAGGGCCACTGACTATTATTCTGCCCAAAAAAGATATAGTACCCGACATTACCACAGCCGGAAAACAGGATGTAGCCTTACGCATACCCAATCATCCGCTCAGCTTATCGCTGTTAGAAATGCTCGATTATCCGCTTGCAGCCCCCAGTGCTAATCCTTTTGGCTACATAAGTCCTACCAGTGCCGAACACGTATATAATCAGCTAAGGGGTAAGATACCCTATATTTTAGATGGCGGGCACTGCAAAAGTGGTTTAGAATCAACCGTTATTGCTTTTAGAGAAAATAAGGCATATTTACACCGTTTAGGAGCACTAGGGATTGATGAATTAAAAAAAATAATCCCGAATATCAGTTTCGAAACCAAAGATGATAATGCTCCGGTTTCGCCGGGTATGCTGAAGCAACACTATTCGCCTAACACCATATTGGTGCAAAGTAAAAATATTGACCAATTGATACTTGAACAGCGCGACAGAAAAATTGGTATCATCAGTTTTCAAAAAAACTATCCCATCGATGCTGATAAACTAGTTGTTTTGAGCCCAAGTGGTGATTTAAACGAAGCGGCAAGCAGGCTCTATGCTGCACTTCATTATATGGATGCGCTCGATATTGATTTAATTTTGGTTGAATTTATGCCCGAAGAGGGTATAGGTGCCGCAATGAACGACCGTCTGGAAAGGGCTGCATCTAAGTTTATAAAATAAAAAAACCGCATTGCTGCGGTTTCTTATAGATAATTTAAAGTATTACTTCAATGCTGAAATCTCAGGCAGCAGTGTAGCTGCTTTGTCTTGATAAGGATGATTTTCTGTTTCGGAAATCTTTTTGAGTATTTCTCTAGATTTTTGAACATTCATATCTTTTAGGTAAGACAATGCTAAGTACCATTCTGCAGCATCTTTATAATTTCCGCTGTTTTCCTTGGCTAAAATTTCAGAAAAATAAGTAATTGCATCTTTTGTGCTACCACTAAAAAGGTGTGAAAGAGCCAAATAAAGTTTTATTTCGGTAGTTTTGTGCTTTTCATCAGTTTTGCTGTAATATTCTTTCAAATGCTTCAGTGCTTCGTCGTACTTTTTTTCATTGTAAGAAACGATGCCTTTATCTTTAACATCCTGAAAGGGATCAGGAGCATCTCCTGTACCAGATCTTGTATTCATTTGAATCGCTTTGTAGTGATCGGCATTCGCAGCAAAAAGTTGATCGCTCTTTGAAGAACTCAGGTTCTGAAAAAGCATATAACTCAATGGAAGCATTAGTACGAGAATAACTGCAGCCGCAGCCAAACGGTTTCTAAAAACGAAAGAAGTAATAGATAAAACTTTTGTTTCTTTTTTGTCTGTTGCAACGACTTCCTTGATGCATTCCTTTTCCCATTCATTCATTTGGGTTTCTAAGTTTTCAAGTTGAATACTATTGAAACCTTTGTATAAATCAAGCAGCCCTTCTGCTTCATTTTTCAAATCAGGGTTTTCTAAAATAGAAGATTCTATTTCCTTTTTATCGCTATCAGATAATTTTCCTTTATGGTAAAGTTCAAGTTTTTCGATTTGATCCTGAGTAAGCATGGGTTTATATTGAGATTTTTTAAAGTTGAAAATTAAGCTTATCGAAGGTATAATGAAGCTATTTGTTCATATGTTACCGCTAAGGTATAATTTTTTTTAATTTTTTTAAAAATTTGTGAATTCAGTTTAAAACAAGGACCATTTAAGCTAAATTATTTACATTCCGGGTTGATGCCTAAAACGAAAACTTTAACTACTTGAATATCTTTTGCCGTTTCAGAACCGAGAAATCCTTCTATATCGGCATCCTGAATATCCTTTCTATACTTTTCAACCAATTCTCGGGCTACAGGCATATAAGACCAGTGCCATTTTTCCTCCATGTAACCTTCGGGTCTATCGGGGCCCATTTTCGAATAAGGCTGACAAAATCCGTATTCATGTGCATGTTTAACCAGCCAGTTATAAGTTTTTACACCCGTGGGGGTTGACCAATAAGCAGGTTCTACATCATTGATATCGATATCTGTGCCCCAGTGGTGGCGCGAGGTACTTGGCATGGAACTGACTTCCAGAATCTTTAGGGCGCGGTCTTTACCTTTTAGATTTTCGGGTAGATAAGCCCCGTTAGATGCTTGTTTACCGGTCCATTTTCTTTCCCAGATTGCTTTTTGTGCATCAAATGGTCTAGTGGCGGAGAGAATCTTAAGTACAATTCCTTCCTTTGCTGCTGCATCAAACATTTGACGGTATTTCTCCAATGCTTCTTTACGCATATACATAGCATTGTTTGGATACAATGAAATGTTAGCAGGAATCGGCGCAAAACGATCGTCTTTTAGCGGGTCGAACTTGCCCATCAGATACTTTTTATCGATAATTGACTTTACCTTTTCTCTGTCCTCGGCACTTAGGTTGGGATCAATATTGTATTTTTGGTTGGGGTCGGTACTATCTGAAGAAGTTTCAATTATTTTATCTGTATTTGCATTTGGTTGACTGTCTGCAATACTGCAGGCATAGAAACAAAACATAACAGATGAGTAAAATAGCAAGGATTTCATGCGCATTAATTTATGATGTAAACCAGGGTAGAAGCCTTATCATCGGCAAGATTGCCATTGCAGGAAATAATGATTTCATCGAAAATGTAAATGTCACCCTTTGCGGCTTTTGACAAAAGTAATTTTACTTCCTGGTCAAAAATTTCTGATTTATTATTAACACTTATTTTATTCCCTACAGCAGGAACCCTTGTCAGTTTAAATCCTTTACAAAGACAGATTGACCGATTATTTTCATCGTGAAAAAGTATAAGTTGTCCCTGCTTTTTAATGTCTTCAGCCGAAATTTCTCCTGTGCTAAAGTCTTTAAATCCCAAAGTTGGGGCGCTAAGTTCAATTGTTTCGGTTATTAAAAAGCCCTGCGCACCAGTTTTTTTATCAGTGGCAGTAATCTCCAGTGTCAGATTAGGCTCCTTAACAAAAAGCCTGTAGAGGGTAGAATCCTCTTTGGTTCTCTCTATGGTACCTGCAGACGTTGTCAATTCCAAATCATTCGCATCTACGCCTTCAGGCAAAATAATCCTGATAGAATTGTATTCGCTTGCATATATATAATAATCTTCTTCTCCTTTTGCGTTTTCAACATATACGCTTATGATATATGGGTCATCTACCTCAAATTCAAATTCCTCCGACTCCACTTCTATACCTTTATCAGCTGTTGAATGAATATCCTGCATCAGCCATATCATGGCAACGGGCGCCGCACAACCCGACATGAAAAAGGAAAAAACGAAGCAAAAAAATATAGCAAAAAATCGGTACATGTGTAATTATAATTTAGAAAAGATCTGTTCAATAGCGGCTGCTAACAAAAAATCTTTTTCAGTGACAATATTTCCGGCATCATGAGTTCTCAATGTGATTTCAACCCGATTATATACATTACACCATTCTGG
>CAMDAB010000069.1 GCA_945888475.1 Saprospira grandis DSM 2844
ATCAGAAAAATGGTTTAACGGCATACCTCTACAGCGACGGGTTTTTGGAAATAGAAAAAGGAAATAACTCAAGCTTAAAAAAATTACTGAAGTATGGATCTTTAGACGACATAGTTATTCACAACAACAAAATCTATGTCAGTTCCTACCATAGTGGAATATTTGAACACAATCTCAGCAATCTAAAGCAGGAAAGAGTTTTTTACGAAGCTAATGAAACTGGTTATTTTTTATACCCTTCCAATAAATATGGCGTAGTATTCAATTTGAGTAATAAATTGATGGTTTTTGGAACCGACAATAACCTTAAGAAATTTCCAGGTGTTGAGTCGGGAAAGATTGTGACATCATTTAGTGAATATGCTGATGGTAGTAGTCAGGTAATCTTTGATGTTAAAAGAGTAAACGTATCGGATTCACTCTCATTTTACGAATTTCTTCATCTTGAAATGCCAAATGTGGAGTTAAAAAAAATGCTGAAAATAAATGAGCGCACTGTCTTGTTTGCCTCAAATCAGGGGCTCGTTAAAGTAAACTACAAATTTCAAAAGTACGTTAAGAATATTGACGACAACGATTTTTTTGAATCGAAATCATTGAGAGTACGCCGAAAAATTCTGGAGGGAGATAAGGGTATGTTTTACATGATGGGTTTCCCTGCGCTAGTAGCGTACGATTCGGAATCGAAAAACTTTAAGAATTTGACCGACATAAAAAAACCGGTAAGTTTTTACGACGGACTGATCATTGATTCTGTCATATACCTGACGAGCGAAGGTTCAGGTTTTTACAGCTACAGCCTACATAGCTCAAAATTGTCAAAAATCCCACTTTCTGATATAGATTCATTAAGCGGCTTATTTCATATATCTACTGTTAATGATTCAACGCTGCTGCTGGGTGGTTTAGCTAATATAGTAGTATATAATATCAAATCCAAAACAAATGCAACTTACCCCATCGGAAAAAAGCTGAATGTTTATGATATTGAGGAAGATAAAAATAGTGGCACCTTTCTGGTGGCAACCGATATTGGATTGTTAAATTTCAAATTTGACAAAGACGGCAAGATATTATTAAGCAAAAAAACAGTACCCACCAAAACCGCAGTTAAGGACATTCTGATTGACGCCGGACAAAAAGAGCTTTGGCTGGCAACCAATCATGGACTTGAGCTGAGAAGACTCAACGATTTTGTCAAAATTAAAGAGTATTCAAAACCCGATGAAATAAAACATCCCAAAGTGACCGCGCTGCAAAAAGATAAAAGCGGGAAGATATGGGCAAGTACCTATTCTGGAATAATAGTTATAGATTACAAGAACAATAAAACTTTTTTTGTTGACAGGGCGGACGGGCTCAGAAATGAAGAATTCAACTACAAATGCGCTGCAAAATTAGCAGATGGACGCTTTGTCTTTGGTGGTATCAATATGTACGATATCATTGATACAAACATATTGAATAATAATAATTACTTAGATCGTTTTTCAATTACAGGAATTCAAAAAACGAATCTAAAGGAAAGCCGTTTTTATGCATTATCCGATTTCGGCTCGGGTAAAATAAGCTACAATACAGGAACAGAAGAATTGATTATCTATCTGAGCAACTTCGATTATGAGGACAGGTCGGGCTATCGCTTTGAGTATAGAAATGACAATAAAAAGTGGATACCTGTTGTTGACAACAGAATCAGACTCTCGAACCTCAGCGCCGGTACTTATAAATTAAGCGTAAGAATGCTTAATCCTTTGGGCGTAGTTGTTGACGAAAAAACTTTAACACTGATAGCAATGGTACCTTTTTATCAGACAAGGCTCTTTTTTGTACTGATAGCATTGCTTATTTTCTTACTTACTTCACTTTCTTTTTTTCAGTTTTATAGATCTTTCAAAATTGAAAATAAAACCAAGGAGAGCATTGCTTTGGATTTGCACGATGAAGCTGGAACCACGCTTACAAAATTACTGATGACGGTAAACGGCAATGCAGAATCGACCCCCGAAACGAAAATGCTTAAATCCGGTCTGAACGATGCCCTCTTCAATATAAGGGCATTTATTCAATCGATGCAGTCAAAAAAACCTACATTATTGGATTTCGAAGATGATATCCGTGAGTTTTTAATCAATACATCAAAAAATTCAGATTTGAAATTCAATTTCAATATTTTGGGTAAAAACATTACTTTGAGACAAGAATTGTACCGTGACTTGAAACTATGTATATTCGATGCGGTGGGTCTAATTAAAAATAATGAGAATGCCAGTACAGTTGAAATAAAAGTGGAACATCTGAAAAAATACATTAAATTAACCGTTAAAATTAGCGGAATATCAGAAATTGCCCTAAATTACAATAAAATTGGAGATGTATTTTCCAATTTTCAGAAAAGAACACTTAGGCATAATGGAGCATTCAATACCCCAACGAACACTGCAGTCGAAACCTGCCTGCAATTTAGCTTTGAAGTTTAGCTCTGCCGACAAAAAATTTTTATGAAAAAAGTAATTATTATCGAAGACAATAGCATTATTGCTGAGTTGATACAAAAACAAATCAATAATCAGGGCGAGTATTTATGCGAAAAATATTATCTCAATCCGGTTGAATTTTTAAAATTCAATGATAGCTGCGATATAATTCTTCTGGATATTATGATGCCTGAGATGAATGGACTCGAAGCAATTGATAAGATTTTGGCTAAACTTCCGAATGTTTCAATTATTATTAATTCCATCAAAGACGATTCCGAAACAATTTTCAAAGCATTGCAAAAAGGTGCCGTGGGCTATATCGACAAACAAAGTTTCGACAATTCCTTTATCGATGTTTTTAAATCGGTTGAAAACGGCGGTGCTTACATGACGCCCAAAATTGCCCGCAAAGTAATGGATTTTTTCAGCGGCAAAAAGAAGGTGCTGGATAACCTTACCGATCGAGAAACAGAAATAGCCAATACTATACTCGAGGGTCTCAGCTATAAAATGATTGGCGATAAATTTGGAATTTCAATTGACACGGTAAGAGCCCACATTAAAAATATTTACAAAAAATTGAGCATCAACAGCAAGTCGCAGCTCTTCAATATATTTAAAAAATAAGTCCAAACTTCGAAATTTTTAGGACAGGCTTTTTACTTTAATTTTTTCTCCTTATTTTGTGGAATTGAATCTAAGCAAGACAACTTAATTCCTGAGTTTTAATTCAGATGAAATAAAATAGTAGCAATTTTCAAATCCTCAAATTAGCTCATTTTCAAATTACCAAGCTATGTTAAAGCCTAAAATACTACCCGACGACATCGAGGGACTTAGTTTCATCGATTACCGAAAAATGTTCATCAAAGAACTGAAACGCATGAAAGCGGCCTGTTCCGAACCCGGACAGACCACCAATTTTATGATCATGACCGAATGGAATTTTCCGGACCTGCCCGGCAAGGAACTCCCTTTTGTTGTAATTGGCGATTTTAGAGGAACCTGGGAGAAATATTACAAAAACACAGCCCGAAAACGTTCGCAGAAAGATTTTGCTTTTGGCAATGCAAGCTTTGGAAAAGAAACCCAACAGGGCGAAGAGCTTAATCTCGAAATTCGTCATGGCCGCATCAAAACGAAAGGAGCCCGTGCTTTTGATAAAGTAATACTGAGCAAGGTTGGTCTTTGTGCCAATGTAATTGATAAAGGCGGTGCAGACAGTGAAGAACCGGAATCTGATGGAGCGGAAGCAACTGTGGCCAAAAACGGTGCTGTAACCTCTGCACTCGGAGCAACTTTTGGCAATTCAGCCAAACCGAAGCAAGAAAAAACTCCCAAGAAAGAGCCAGCTAAAAATAAGGAGGAGCGAATTGTGGATATTAAAGCCCAAAGCGGGGAATTGAAAAAGGCTACAGAGGAAATGAAAGCTAAATTTGCTGTTATCAAAAATGAAGTGAGCGGCAAAGTGAAAAAAGATAATCTGGCAAGAAAAGATTTGCTTGCAGTGCGGGAACTTCAGGAAGCGTACAAAGCCTATGTAGAGGCTTTCGAAAATGCCGATCCCAAACTTCAGGAAAAGTTTTCCGCTGCCAAAAAAGCTTTGGATAAACAAAACAAGGAATTTGCCAAATTGGCCTTAGTTGTAAAAGCCAAAAAGAAAACCCTTGCCGAACAACTTGCGGATAAATTTTTTGAGAAAAACGGCGGACGCGAAGCTAATAAAGAGGAGGTTGCTCAGATGCAACAGAGCTTGAAAGCCGCTATCGACTATCGTCAGATAACCCTACGCGAAGGAGATGAAAAGCAGCTCAACCTGAAGGCGATTTATATCAGCGCCAAAATGAAGGGTCCGGCTTTCAAAAATAATCATACCGATTTGGTGTATGAAAGACTGATGCAACCAAAATAATTATGAGTTTTTGTGCCATGAAAAAATATCATCAAATCCGAACAGCTAACTGTGTTCGGATTTTTTCTATTTTTGCGCAATAATTTTAACAAGTAGGGAATATGAGCAAAAAAGGTAAACAGGAGAAATTTATAGAAATTGGGACGCTCCCCAATGTTTTTCAAAGTCATGAGGTGCATTCGCCCAATCTCATTGCTGCCAATGGCGAAATAAAAATTATGAAGGGTCATTGGAAAGAATATTTTGGAAATGACAACCCTATTACCATAGAATTGGCCTGTGGCAAAGGTGAATATGCTGTTGGCTTGGCACGTATGTATCCCGAGCGTAACTTTATAGGTATGGATCTGAAAGGTAACCGCCTTTGGAAAGGCGCTGTGGAGGCGCAAAGGGATGGACTTAAAAATGTGGCCTTTATCAGAAGCCAGATCGATTTTATTACCCAGTATTTTGCACCCAGAGAAGTATCTGAAATCTGGATTACCTTTGCCGACCCGCAACTAACCAAAGCCCGAAAAAGACTGACTTCTCCCTTTTTTCTGCCACGCTATCGCGAGGTTCTTAAAACCGGCGGTCTTGTACACCTCAAAACCGATTCGCCCGAGCTCTATGAATATACCCTCGAAACTGTAAAAGAGGAAAAACTGTCGCTGCAATTTTCCAACGATAATATATATGCTCAGGAAAAGCAAATGCCGGAGTGGAGTATCAAAACTTTTTATGAGCAAATGCACCTAAGCAAGGGACTTAGCATAAAATACCTTCGTTTTGAAATTTGATACGCTGCGCGAAAAGCTGGCTTTGTTTTCTTGCCTTGTCCTGCTCACGGGTTTGGTGTTTTCCAAATTTCTAATCAGTGTTGGAATTATTTTGCTGCTTTTGTCGGCCCTTTTGAGTAATGACCATCTAAAGGATTTTAAAAAACTTATCAGCAACCCTGTAATTCTTGCACCAGCCGGTATTTTTATAACTGTATTGATCAGTGGAATTTATTCTGAAAATACTGGAAATTTTTGGGGACTGATACAGGTCATGCTGCCGCTGTTATTACTGCCATTTGCCTTTGGTCTGCTTCCAACATTTGACAGGAAATTTACCAACATGGTACTTTATTATTTAGTGGTCCTCCTGTCGTTGTCTGCCCTATGGGTACTTTGGAACTACCTTTCTAATTTTGAATATTATCAGCAGCAGCTTTCCATCAGCAAAACATTGCCCACACCGCAGGAGGATCATATACGTTTCAGTTTACTCCTTGCTTTATCGGTTTTTGCTGCATTTAAATTGTTTTTTGATGGATTTTATCTATTTTTTCCAAAGTTTGAAAAATACCTGCAACTCTTCCTGGGTATTTTCTTATTGCTTATGCTGCATATTTTATCGGTTAGAAGCGGACTTTTAGCATTTTACACTGGCATTGCAATTATAGTCATTCAAAGCATCTTTGTACGAAAGAAGCTGATTTTGGGTGTAGCGTTATTACTACTATTGCTTATAATGCCTGTTTTGGCATTTTACTTTGTACCTGGAATTCGTCAGAAATTTTATCTCATGCGCTACAACTGGGAACAGTACAAAAGCGGGAAAATTTCAAATTTATCCGATACGCAAAGGCTGATTTCTTATGAAGTTGCCTTAAAAGTTGCAGCAAAAAATCCCTGGATAGGAGTGGGCGCAGGCGATTTGTACAGCGAGCAAGAAAAAATCTATAAAGAGTTTTATCCCGAATTGGGCCCCATGCAGCCACATAACCAGTTCATCTCTTTTTATGCTGGTTGTGGAATACTTGGACTTTTGTCTTTCCTTTTCTTTTTCTGTTGGCCTTTGGTTTACCAAAAAGCATACAAAAAGATTTGGGATTTATTGGTTTATGTTATTATTTTTACATCGATGCTAACGGAAAACACCCTTTTTGTGTCAATTGGTGTTAATATATATGTATTTTTTATAATGCTGAATTTCAATACTTTTTATCCTAAAAGTGCTATTAAAAACTGAATGTTATGACTGAAGACTACATAAAATCATTGCTTGATAATAATCAGGAATGGGTCAAAGAACAATTGGCTGAGGATCCTGATGTTTTCAAAAAATCGGCAATGGGGCAGGAACCCAAAGTGCTTTGGTTAGGTTGCAGCGATAGTCGCGTGCCGCCCAATGAAATTACCGGAACCAAACCCGGCGATTTTTTTGTACACCGCAACATTGCCAATCTGGTGAGTTATACCGATTTTAATTTCTTGAGTGTACTAAAATATGCAGTCGAATACCTTGGGGTTGAACATGTAATTGTTTGTGGCCATTATCAGTGCGGAGGTGTAAAAGCAGCAATGGGAACCGCCAGTCATGGCATTCTCGACAATTGGCTGCTGCAGATAAGAGATACCATGCACTTCTACGAGGATGAACTCGAAAAACTTACCAATGAAGCTGCCCGTTTCGACCGTCTGGTGGAACTCAGCGCTATTGAGCAGGTCAGTCACCTTGGCAATACCAATATTATTCGTGGTGCCTGGGAAAAAGGCAATAAAGTACAGCTGCATGCCTGGGTCTATAATATAGGATCCGGTTTTATTAATACTATTACAGGTGGTATCTATAGCGTTGAGACATTGAAACAACATTGCAAATTTGAAAAAAGGGGCTAGTGTCAAAAGTGCTTTCTTATACCATATTGGGAAATGGGCCAACTCTTTTACTTTTACATGGCTTCTGCGAAGACAGCAGCATGTGGGACAATTTCAAAATTCCTTTTTTGAATGATTATACGGTCATTTGTCCCGACTTGCCAGGTTTTGGTCTGTCGGAAGCAAAGGATCAAATCAGTATGGAAATCATGGCAAGCTGTATCAATGAAATCCTTGAAAAGGAAGGAATTGAAAAATGTTGTTTTGTGGGACACTCTATGGGCGGCTATGTTGCAATGGCTTTTGCAGAAAAATATCCAGAGAAATTGTCGGGCCTTTGTCTTTTTCATTCACATCCTTTTGAAGATACCGAAGACAAAAAAGAAAATCGCCGTAAAACCATAGAATTTATGAAAAGGTGGGGTAGTGGCCCCTTTGTCAGAGAACTTATTCCTAAGCTTTTTAAAAAAGAATTTGCCAGGGATAATCCCGATCTGCTTTCATCGATGATTGCTAAAGCCGAAAAATATCTGCAAAGCGGAATAATTGCCGCTACAGATGCCATGATTGAGCGACCCGATCGCTCCGAAATTATTAGGCATCTAAAATGTCCGCTGCTCTTCATTGTTGGTGAATTTGACGAGGCAATTCCGGCAGATTTCAGTAAAGCACAGCAAAGTTTAAGATCTGATGCAATGGCCTACACCCTTCCCATTGCGCACATGGGTATGTTTGAAGCAGTAGCCGAAACTCAGCAGATTTTGAGCAGTTTTCTGATGAATCTAAAACATTAGACTTGATTAGACCGTTTTTAAAATTAAACTAGATTCATGCGGATTTTTATATTGATACTACTTTCAACAGCGCTCTTTGCCCAAAATCCATTGGATCAGGAGTTGTTGGTTCAGTTTAAAAATTCCGAAACGGCAGCTAAAGCAATTTTGTCAAAAAACAACACTCTTGAATATACCGCCCTATTGCCCGAATGGAATATTTACATCCTGAAATGCAATAGTCTAGAAAAAAACAGACTCTTTGAGCAACTGAAATCCGATGCCGACATCCTTCATGTGCAGGAAAATCATCAGTTAAAACTTAGAAACTTACCCGATGATCCGAAATATGGGCAATGGCAATGGAATATGGAACTCTTGGGCCTGCCTGAAGCCTGGACTTACAGCACAGGAGGTCTTACAGCATCGGGGGATACCATCGTTGTTGCTGTTATTGACGGTGGTTGTGACATACAGCATGAGGATTTAAATGAAAATATCTGGCATAACCGCAATGAAATTCCCAACGATAGTATCGACAACGACGAAAACGGCTATGTGGACGATTTCAGAGGTTGGCAGCCGGTTAATGCCAACGATGTGCATGATGCCAATTCGCATGGGACTTCAGTTTCGGGCATTATAGGTGCAGTTGGAAATAATGGTACAGGAATCAGCGGCATCAACTGGAATGTAAAACTCATGCAGGTTTCGGCTGCTGAGCAGGATATTCTGCTCGAATCGAATTTGCTTAGCGCTTATGCTTATGTACTAAAACAACGCCGTCTTTATCGGGAAAGTAATGGGGAAAAGGGCGCTTTTGTAGTTGCGGTAAACCTCTCAGCAGGTGTCGATTATGGTCGTCCCGAAGATTTTCCGCTTTGGTGTTCAATCTATGATTCGCTTGGTAAAGAAGGCATTTTGAGTGTTGGTTCAGTCATGAATAACAATGTGAATATAGATGAAACGGGCGATATGCCTACCCTTTGTCCTTCGCCTTTTCATATTGCCGTTACCAACAGCAGCCGCTACGATGCTATGGATCTGAACGCTGCCTATGGCTCTAAAAACGTCGATATTGCTGCACCTGGCGCCGTTTATACCTTACGTCCGGCCAATACTTACAATACTTTTGGCGGTACTTCGGGCGCTGCGCCGCATGTAACTGGAGCAGTTGCTTTGCTCGCATCTTTCCCAAATTCGGAATGGTCCGAAATGTTGAAAACATCGCCCGAAAATGCGGCTTTATTTATGAAGGAAATTGTACTGAACGCTGTAGATAAATTCAGCTCTTTTGAAGCAAAAACCTACAGTAAAGGTCGCCTGAACATTGGCAATTCCATGAAAATGCTGGACAGTTATTTTTCGTTACCTAAGAATACAATGACACTTCAAAAATGGACAGAAGACCAGTTCTTATTCAAATTTGAAATTAGTACAGCAGGTGATTATACCTTGGAAATTTTCGATATGATGGGCCGTTTAAGAGAAAGCAGAAATTACTTTTTTGAGTTCCCGGGGCAGTACAGAGATATTTTAGATGCTGCAACCCGAAAAAATGAAATCCTGATTGCACGCCTTAGTCACAAAAATGGCAAAAGAGTTGCCGTGCTGAAATTCTAGGTCTTATCGATATTTTTCAATTATTTTCAATACTTCCGCTTCTTCTATATTAGGTTTTAGAAAATACATGTACTTATCCTCGATACTACTGATGACAAAGACTCCCTTGTCCGTTCCAAACATTTTGCCAGGATAATAATCCAGATAGATTTTTACGTTTCGGCTGTCCAATAAGGTGAAATGATTGTATGAATATTTGTAATCCTCAATTACTGAGTGCATTCTGCGTTTTTTTTCTTCGAAATTTAGTTTCATATAGACTTCTTCCGACTTATCAGTAGCACCCACAGCAAAATTGATATTGTCTTTTTCGAAGTTAATAAAACCCTTCAGTGTGTAATTAAAACCGCCATTGAGTTCTATCCTTGCAAGGCTTTCCTCATGTGTCATTTGGAAAGGTCCTTTGGGATAATGTGATACATTCCCTTTTACGATTTGGGCATTTGCCGCTGCAAAAAGTAAAAGGCTTAGCATTAAGGTTGTAATAAACTTCATCAGATTTTTTTGATTTTCAAAGTTAGGTTAAATAAGCCCCAAAGCTATTTCAGCCTTGTTTTTCAGTGTTCTGCAGCGCTCCTGATCTTCAAGTAATGATTTGCCATAAGAGGGAATCATTTCTTTGATTTTATTTTGCCATTCTGGACTTTCCATTCGAGTTTTAAAACATTTTTCCAACAAATTTAGCATAATAGAAACTGCTGTAGAAGCACCTGGAGAGGCCCCAAGTAAAGCGGCAACCGTTCCGTTTTCTGTGTGTACTATCTCTGTTCCAAATTCAAGTACACCGATTTTGGACTTATCTTTTTTAATAATTTGTACCCTCATCCCGGCCTCCTGTAATTCCCAATCTTTAATTTTGGCATCGGGGATGAATTGCAGCAGTGACTCCAAGCGATCTTCCGCACTTTGTGTAACCTGTCCAATGAGATAGCGGGTGAGCGGAATGTTTTGCAAACCTGCTGCTATCATTGGAATCAGATTGTCAAATTCAATGGAACCAAGCAGGTCGAACATAGATCCTTTTTTTAGGAATTTGGTGGAAAAGCCAGCGTATGGTCCAAAAAGCAGTGATTTTTTACCGTCGATGATTCGGGTATCTAAGTGTGGTACTGACATAGGCGGTGCACCAACAGCTGCCTTGCCATAAACCTTCACAGAATGCAATGCTACCAGTTCAGGATTTTTGCAGATGAGCCATTGACCGCTCACTGGAAAACCGCCGAAGCCATCTGCCTCATGAATATCGGTTTTTTGTAATAGTGGCAATGCCGCCCCACCTGCTCCAATAAAAACAAATTTTGTATCGATGAATCTATTCTCATTGGTTTTCAGATTTCTGATTTTCATCTGCCAGATTCCTTCTTCCTCCTCAACTTTATCTATGTCGCGCACTTCGTGTTCCAAAAACAATTGAACGCCTTCTTTCCTGCAAAGAAGTTTCAGCAGTATTCGTGTTAATTCACCAAAATTGACATCGGTTCCTTTGTCAACCTTTGTTGCCGCCAAGATACCTTCTGCTGCTCTGCCATGAAACATTAAAGGCATCCATTTTTTGAGCAATTCCTGGTCTTCGCTGAATTCCATCTCTTCGAAAAGTGCATTGCTTTTCAGAATTTCGTAACGTTTTTTGAGAAAGTCACGATCGGCCTCATTAAAAACAGCACTCAGATGCGGTACTTTATTGATAAAAGCCTCGGGATGTAAAATATAGCCTTTGTCACAAAGCCAGGCCCAAAATTGTTTCGAATGTTCAAACTGTTCGGCAATTTTAAAAGCTTTAGCGCAGTCGATACTGCCATCTTCTTTTTGCACAGTATAATTCAATTCACAATTCCCGGCATGTCCTGTTCCTGCATTGTTCATAGCGTCGGAACTCTCCGCTGCAACCCTGTCAAGCCTTTCGTAAATCTCGATTTTTAAAGTTGGATCCAGCTCCTTCAACAGAAAACCAAGGGTGGCACTCATTATCCCGGCCCCTACAAGTACAACATCGGCTCGCGATGTGGTTTTATATCGGGGATCAAAGAAATTTGACATGGCAGTTTAGGTTTTGGTTTTGATTACTTATTCTTTTAACAGATTTTTCATTTGTTTTGAAATAAGATCCGTAGCATATTTTGGACTGAGTCGGTACATAAAATCCATAAATCGTGAATCGGAGCCAACTAAGATTCTGAATTTATCTTTTTCGATGCCATTTATGATTAATTCAGCAGCTTTTACAGGTTCCAGCATCTTGTATTTTTTACCATTGCTATTCATTGACGGAACCTCAATGCCAGAATTGGCGGCAATGTTAGTCCCTACGCCACCTGGAAAAATAATACTTACCCTGACATTTGTGTTTTTTAGCTCCGAGTAAAGGGCCTCCGTCATGAGTTTCAAAGCAGCTTTCGATGCGCCGTAAATACCTTGACCGGGCACAGGAAGAAATCCGCCCATACTCGAGACATTGGCAATATGCGCCGTGGGTCTTTTGAGTAAGTGGGGTAAAAAAGTCTTAATCATGTAAAGAGAGCCATAGAAGTTGACCTTCATGACTTTATCAATCACTGCATAATCTAAGGCATTGATTTTAACAAAAGGCTGAATAATGCCGGCATTGTTGATGATAGCATCCACCGCACCATGAGCAGCAATTACGGCATCGGGTAACTGTTCTACTGCTTCGCGCTCGCTTACGTTTACATTGTGCAGACTGAGTCTGCCTTCCATTTTGCCCGCAAGTTCTCTTGTTTCCTCCAGGGCTTTTTCATCCATGTCAACTGCTGCAACACGGGCTCCTTTTGCAAGAAGCATTAGGGTTAATTCACGGCCAATGCCTTTCGCCGCGCCGGTCACAACTACGGTTTTACTGTTTACTTTCATAATAATTGTTTTAAAGTGTGAGCCGGCGTCTGGTATGGTTATTTCTTGATATAGCTTATATTTTAGTAATTTTTTGGATATGGCTTTTTCCGTTCTTAATGTCAAAAACTTTGCAGTAATAAACTCCAGGATTTAGTGTAGAAATATCAAATTTATATTTTTCAGAACTGAAAGAAACATTGAAAAGTCTGCGCCCTAGCCCGTCGTAAAGCTCGAGTTCATATGCACCATTTAACAATTCAACATTCAGCTCGTTCTTAGCAGGGTTTGGATAAAACTTAACTTCGAAATCATTGGCGATAGTTAAATTGCCGCTAACATTCTGAACAGTTTCATTTAATTCAAAACTGCAACCGTTTGCATCTGTTATTGTGACATTATAAACACCCGATGTTAAACTGCTTATATCCTCAGAAGATGCAGTAAATCCATTCGGGCCTGTCCATTGATAGCTGTAAGGTGCAGTGCCACCGCTGACTGAAAGATCGATTGAATTATTATTGTTTACGGATGCAAATGCTGTAAAATCTGATGTAACTGTCACTGTAAAGGAACAGAAAGCCTGATTGCCGCTAGAATCGAAACTATTGTAGTTTACTAATGTAGCACCAACTGGAAAAGCCGCGCCAATTACAAAATTTGAAGTCAAAAGCGGATTTGGATCACAATTGTCAATTACTACAGGCAATGTCCAGCTTGCGAGAGCAGAACAGCCGCTGTTGTTGACATTGATACTAATGTTACTGGGACATTGAATCTGTGGCGCTTCAGCATCAAGCACCGTTACAAGCTGAATGTCAGATTTTGTATTGCCATTTTCATCGGTAGCAGTCCATATTACTGTATTTACTCCGACGCTGAATTGTCCGGCATCGTTTACAATTGAACGAATTGCGCAATTGTCGCTGGCCTGAGCATTGCCTAATTGAACATTAGTTGCTGCACAGCTTCCACTGTCTGCGTTCACAACAATATCGGCAGGTGCAATGATAGCGGGGGGCGTCGCATCGGTACTTGGAATGTAAACTGAGTCTATCACTACACAACCATTCATATGGGTAATCCTCACACTGTTCCAACCTCCGCTTAAGCTGCTGTTTGGTTTGGTAGTAACTCCATTTTCCCAAAGGAAGGTACAGGTGCTGAACATACACTGGCATCCGCTCGATGAAAGAACAGCCGCTCCAGTCGTATCGGCAAAGCAGGCAACAGGTGTGATTCCTCCGTAACTGATGATAAAAGGATCGTTCAGGTAGAATGTGACATCTTCGTAGCAGCCGTTGCTGTCAACTGCACGTACCTGATAAACTCCTGCACTAAGGCCTGTGATATTCTGCGTGGTTTTATTATTCGACCAGCTAAAGGTATGTGAGAGTGAAGCGTTGGTAAGATTGAGTGTAATGTTTCCATCGCTATGCCCATTGCAGCTTGGATTGGCCTGTGGTGCAGATGCGATAACCGCGCCCGTTCCGCAAGGTTGTGGACTGTAATTGTAAATTCCATTATTTTTGTTGCCCATATATGAACCCCAAGCTATTCCTGCCAAAGGTTCGGCAATATTCAGATTCATTCTGTTCAGATAAATGCCTTTCCATCCGGAAGGGTCTAAGCTGTCTTTTTTGACTACATAAATCAAATCGAGATTACTGTCATTGTCGATGTCTTCGATAAGTGGGGTAGAGGCCAGGTTCAATCCGGTTTGTACGTTTGTGAACGACGAGGTCTGTCCGTTTACAAAGTCGAAAGCATAAAGCTGATGACGGAATCTGCCACTATCAAAACTGCTGATGGAAGCCAATACCTCATCACGGCCATCATTGTTAAGGTCGATTGCATTGCCCGAACCGAAATGCAGACTGCCGATACTGTCTCTGAAAACTACATTGCCATTCTCTCCATCAATCATCACCTGGTAAAAGTCGCTGTATCCGCCGCCGGTAGAGCCTTTGAAAAGTACCGCAAAAACATCTGGAACCATACTGCCAGTAAAGTTGCCAATAACGGGTGCGGCGCTCGATTCACAACCTGCAAAGTTTGCAGTCCACTGCAGCGAAAAATCGGAACCTTTGATTCTTGAAATTTTACCACCAAAGCTTTGTACGATCATATCATAGGTGCCATTCAGATTTTTATAAATCGAAGCAGGAGCAATGTATCCAATTTGGCTATCGTGCAAGAGTTCAACTGAATTTTGTAATGAATTTCCTAAAAGATCGCTGAGACGACAAGCCCAAAAACTGCCACCAAGTGTCTCGCCGCCGGTACCGTAAAGTATCCAAAGATTGCCATCGTTTTTGATATTGGCAACAATTGGTGAACAGTAAATTTCGGCACTGTCGGGAACAACTGCTTTGGCGATAAGCGCACCGTTTACAGCATTAATAACCATCAAATAACCCTCGGGGCGGTTGATCTCCCAGGCTGGAGCTGCGTGGTCGCCACCATTCGATACCAGAATGTCAGGAATATTATCTCCACTGACATCGGGGATAAACTGAGGGTTGTAGAAATTGTACAAACCACTGTCGGCTGGGTTTACAGGATGTGGAAAATAATCCCATAACAGCTGTCCATTGCTGCCGTTGATACATAGCATCTGAGCGCTGCGGCCGCTGATAAACACATCACTGATGCCATCGTTGTTGACATCCTGAAAAATTGCCGATCCAAAGACCTCATTTCTAGATGACCTTTTCCATAGCAGATTGCCGTTTAATCCATTGTAGGCCATAATTCCGTTATTGCTGAACTGAGCATCGGTGCCTCCACCAATAATTATGTCTTTGATACCGTCGTTATTCAAATCGCAGGCTCTTGGTGATGAGAGCGTCGGAATTGAATCGGTAAAATTTTGCCAAATTAGATTTTGGGCATTTGCTTCACTAATGAAAATTAGCACTAAGAATGTAAAAAGTAAATTTCTCATAAAAAGCGTTTTTTATAGTTTATCGGTTTCGATGCTGCTCAGATTAAGGTCTTGAGTCGTCTTATTCCGGCTGGGCATATTCGTCATAAATGCCAGAATCATTACCCCTGAAAATGCTAAAAATATAATATTTCCACTAAGTAGATAAACAACGGTTGAAAAAATCGAAGGACCTTCCAAAAGAGCATATCTGATAATCAGGGCGCTTCGGTATGCCTCAAGTTTTTTCTCATAGGAATCGTCTTTTTTAATCTTTGCCAGCATTTGTTTGAAAAGCAGACTTGACATGAATAATCCCGAACCAATCGCAACAGGTACTATAATATTAAATAGATCATCCGACTGGCTTTGTGGCGGATTGTTTGTTACCATAAAAAACGCAACAACAATAAAAATTATCTGTCCAGCTAGTAGGGCAAAAAAGATTATGCGCATTGTTTTTAAAAAACTGTTCTGCATATACTTAAGATTTTGTTTTTCCATGTTCAACCCAAATTAGTCGGGATAAATCGTAGCCAACACTTTTTGCAATATTAAGATATTCAGTTTTGATAGCTTCAGGTATGCTAGTTTCTCGCGACAAAATCCAAAGGTAATCGAGATTATCTCCGGCTACAAGTGCGTATTTATAGTCTTTATCTAATGCTATTACATTATATCCGCCATAAAATGGGCCAAAAAATGAAACCTTGAGCATAGCTTTATCGCTACTGCCAATAAATTTAGCCTTGCCTATGGCCTTTTGCCATTTGCCGCGTTTGTAATTATAACCCCTGTTTTCAACGCGAATTGTCCCATTGGTATTCAATGAATAAGTGGCTGTTGTATTGTTCAGATTTTTTTCAAAACTAAAATCAAAACGGGCGATTTCATACCATTTACCCAGGTATTTATCTTTATCGAAAGGACTTACAGCCTTTGCACCGTCGGGGATTGAGGTGCGACTGCAGGAGAAAAAACTAAAAAATGTTAGCATCAAAAGTAATTTGTAAATCATGACATGCTGGATATTATGCCCTAAAGTTACAAAAATAAAAACTTTCCGCTATCATAAATTTTATCATCATTTGCCCAAATTTCACCCCCGTTTTTCATATCGGCAATCATATCCCAATGTATGGAAGACTGATTTTTGCCGCCGCACTGATAATAAGTTTGCCCAATAGCCATGTGAACGGTACCGCCAATTTTTTCATCATAGAGGATGTTTTTTACCGGGCGCTGTATCCTGGTATTGGTACCAATGGCTACCTCTCCGAAATAACGGGCACCTTCGATTGCAAAAATTTTATCCAGTAAAGCCTTACCTTTTTTTGCCTCCCATTTTTCAACCTGTCCGTCCTTTACCCAAAGTGTAATGCCCTCTACCTCTTGTCCCTGATACATAGATGGATAGGCAAAATGTATGGTACCATTTACTGTATCTTCTATCGGTGCGGTGTAAACTTCACCCGATGGCATATTGGTTTTACCATCGGAGTTGATCCAGATGCGGTCTTTCACCCGGAAGCTGATGTCGATATTTTCGCCTTTGTAATGAATTTTATCCTTGGTATTTAAAACGTCTACAATCTGCTGTTGAAAACGGCTTACTTTGCGCCATTCTTCAGCTGGATTTTCCTCATACAAACAACAGGCATTGAAAATAAAATCGGAAAATTCTTCGAGTGTCATGCCTGCATTTTGTGCATGTGCTATGGTTGGATACTCGCAAAGATTTCTTTTTAGTTCAAAACGGGCGGTTCGTTCCGAATACAATTTACTGTAGGGTGCCCTGGCCTTTGAATAAAGCTGTTGCCTGCCTGCTGGAGCGTTTTTTGGGCTAATGCTGTAAAATGGTGCGCGAATGTGAATATAAGCATCGAAATCCTGCATTGCCATGGCATAATAGGGGTCGACAAATTCCAAATGCGCATCGCTGCCTTCTTCCAAAGTGAGGAGTCCCTGATCTCTAAAATCGAGCGAAACCAAAGCTATGCCGCCTGCCTTGAGCGCAGCGCGGTACACTTCCCTTACCAGCGGCTCGGCAAGGGTACTCGAGTTGACGTATAATTTCTGACCCGGCTGCAGACTCACACAGTAATTGACCAAGAGGTCGGCATATTTTTCAAGAATGTTCATTATTGATAATTTAATCCCAATATTTTAGAAACCCTCTTTAAGGCTTACAGTCCTGTTGAAAACCAGTTTTTCTGAGCTACTGTCTTTGTCGAGACAAAAATAGCCAATGCGCATAAACTGGAAACGGTCATCGGCCGTTGCATTTTTGAGGAAGGGCTCGGCATAAGCAGTTGAAATAACTTCAAGTGACTTAGGATTCAAATCATTCAGATAGTTGCCATCTGCGCCCGGTTCCGACTTCGAAAACAGTCGGTCGTACAATCTTACCTCAACAGGTACAGCCTCCGTAGCTGATACCCAGTGCAAGGTACCTTTTACTTTGAGTCCGCTTGTGTCAGAGCCGCTACGGCTATTTTCTATATAACTACATTGCACTTCAGTAACATTACCTTCTGCATCAGTCAGATAATTATCGCACTGAATGATGTAGGCACCTTTCAGGCGTACCATTTGACCGGGAGCGAGTCGAAAATATTTCTTTGGCGGATCGATCATAAAGTCGTCCTGTTCTATGTAAATTTCTCGACCAAAAGGCATAATATGTGTTCCGCTTCCTTCCATTTCCGGATTATTTTCCACCTGCATTGCTTCGCTTTTACCTTCAGGAAAATTTGTGACAATAACTTTGATCGGCTGCAGTACACACATGGCTCTGGTGGCTACCTTGTTCAAATCTTCGCGCAGACAGAATTCCAAAAGGTTGATTTCAATCTGCTGTTCACGTTTCGAAACGCCAGCCTTTTCTATGAAATTTCTTATAGATGCAGCGGTGTAGCCACGGCGACGCATAGCGGTGATGGTTGGCATGCGCGGATCATCCCAACCTGTGACAAAGCCTTTTTCGACCAGTTCTTTCAGTTTGCGTTTCGATGTGATGGTATAATTCAGGTTCAACCTCGAAAATTCTATCTGTTGTGGCGCATAAATCCCCAGTTTCTCGATACACCAGTCGTAAAGCGCACGATGCGGTTCAAATTCCAGGGTGCAAAGCGAATGGGTAATGCCCTCAATGGAATCGGATTGCCCATGTGCCCAGTCATACATCGGGTAAATGTTCCATTTATCGCCAGTGCGGTGATGGGCCATTTTTTTAATGCGATAGAGGATTGGGTCGCGAAGTAGCCAGTTATCGGCATTCATGTCAATTTTGGCTCTAAGTACGCAGGTACCCTCCTCGTAGGCGCCTGTGCGCATTTTTTCAAAATCCGAAAGATTTTCTTCTACGCTGCGCTCACGATATTTACTTGCTTTTGCCGCTTTTTTCTCAATATCCATTTCTTCGGCACTCGAAAAATCGACATAGGCATCACCTTGTTTGATGAGCTGAACGGCATAGTCATATAGCTGCTGAAAATAATCGGAAGCATAATAAGGTGCCTCATCCCACTGAAAACCAAGCCACTGAACATCGCGCTTTATACCCTCTACAAATTCAGTCTCCTCAGTATCGGGATTGGTATCATCGAAACGCAGATTGGTTTTGCCACCAAATTTTTGGGCAATGCCAAAATTTACACAAATCGCTTTTGCATGACCTATGTGCAGATAGCCATT
>CAMDAB010000070.1 GCA_945888475.1 Saprospira grandis DSM 2844
TGTAAACTCGCTTTCATTAACTTTTGAACCTAAAAAAAAAGCTGAAAAAGAACAATTGAAAAAGACTGACAAATAGATTTTTTAATGTTTATGCTGAAAACAATTGTTTAATAAATGCAAAAAGCATTCTCTATAATCAGCCTTATTGAGCTTATATACCTTTTGTTTCTGCCATTTATGGGCTATATCGGCACAGGTATCCTGAATAAAGGTTATTTTTTGTTACCTATTTTGGGGATTGCCGTATTACTGCTTTATCAGATTTTGGGTTATGCATTCTGGCAGAATAGGAAAGAAAAAAGTAGTCTTTTGAGTAAGATTTTCTTACCTGTCTCAATCGGATTAACACTAACAAATTATATCTGGCTAGAGGAAAATTTTTGGCTTTTCTGGACAGAAAAGACTTTATTCGAGGTTGGCGCACTTTGCATTTCTTTCATTCTGATTTCAATTTTTGGAAGGACTAACAGTAATCGAACAATGTCACAGGATTTGGGAATAGGAATTCCCATAATGCTTGGATTGCTTTTTCTAGTAAGTTTTTATGAAATAGGAAAGGCCTGGGTAAATAATTTCCCCTATACTGGTAGCGAAAATCTGCTTCACCTTGCAGCTATGATATTTAGTTTTTTCTTGGATGTCCTTTGGATTTATCCATTGCTCAGTAAGTTTGCTAAACGCAGTTCAAAGCCAGCAGATATTACAAACAGCAAAACAGGTATGATATTTCTCATGACAGAATTGGGAATCTGGGTAATTGTCATTCCGGCAATACTAGGCATAATGGGCTTTTATCACTAAGCCTTTATTTATTTAACAACTAGACAGGTTCATCTTTCATCTCGTCATTCTTACGAGACTTATCTTTCCTCTATTAGTCTTTCACTGCGTGGAGCTCTCTTGTCATGTGACGAGATCGGTTCCTCATTTATATTAAATCTGATAATTTACCGCTTTTATCCACTACAATACGTCCTTTGTCATCCGTTTTAACGGTACAGGCCTCCACCGATTTTGCATGTTCAAAAACCAAAATCCAATTTTCACTGGCAGCGCGTTTCAAAAAATATTCTTTCTCAATCATAGTTTGCAAGGGTCTCACATCGTAACCCATAACATATGGCAGCGGTATATGACTTGGCGAAGGTAACAAATCGGCACAATAGACAATTTTCTGATTATTTACGGTCAAACAGGGAAGCATCATAGCCTCGGTGTGTCCGTATGTATAGATTACATCAAAGTTTTCACAGAAGTTGATCTGTTTGTCATAGGCTGATGCATCGATAAATTTCAAAACACCGGCATGCATCAGCGGTTCAAAATTTTCTTTCAGAAATGATGCTTTTTCCCTGCTGTTTGGATTCATTGCCCAATTCCAATGTTGAGGATTCGACCAATAGATTGCTTTAGAAAAAGTTGGAACATAATTGCCATCTACAATAGAAACTGCTCCGCCAACATGATCGAAATGCAGATGCGTAAGAAAAACATCTGTAATATCATCGGGACTAAGTCCCGCCTTTTCAAGCGAATTCAATAAATTTGAATCGCCATGCGGCTCGTAATAGGAGAAAAACTTTTCGCTTTGCTTGTTGCCAATTCCGCAATCTATGAGAATATTTCTATCGGCAGTCTGCACCAGCATACAACGCATAGCCCAGGTACAAAGATTTCTATCGTCGGGCATTTCAAGTTTTTCCCAAATTGTTTTAGGAACTACGCCAAACATTGCTCCGCCATCCAATTTAAAATAGCCGGTATCAATTATTGTCAATTTCATTTTTATCTGTTTAATTGGTCATTTTAATCAGAAACCGATTTTCTTTTCAGGTTCTGCCAAAGATTTCCTTAGCACAGCCATTTTAATTGCCGTCACTGCCGCTTCATCACCTTTGTTTCCATGTATACCTCCTGCTCTGTCAAGGGCTTGTTGCATGTCATTGGGTGTAAGCACGCCAAATATGAAAGGCTTTCCGCTAACGATACTCATCTGCTGCAGCGCATTAGCAACCGATAAATTTATGTATTCATTGTGCGAAGTCTCACCCTTAATAACACAGCCTAAGCAAATTACAGCATCGAGCTTTTGTGTCTGCGCCAGCATTTTTGCCCCTACAGGCAACTCGAAAGTGCCCGGCACCCAGATACTATGAATGTTTTTTGTATCTGCACCATGTTTTACAAGGGTTTCATAACAGCCCTTGTATAAGGCAGCTGTTATTGTTTCATTCCATTCTGCAGATATAATTCCAAAACTGAGGCCTGATGCATTGGGTATCTCTTTATTGCCAAAGTCGGATAGGTTTTTATCGGAACTGCTCATAAGTTATTTTATAAAATGTAAAACGGACAGACAGAAAAACTGCCTGCCCGTTTAGAAATATGATTGGGTATGTATTATTTAACACTTAGCCTTGCGATGTCTTTTTCAACATCATTCATTAGGAAATTATTAGCTTTTGGAAATTCAATTTTGATACGGTTAAGTTGCTTAAGTGCTTCAGCGGGTTTCCCTAGTTTTTCTGCAAGTAATAGTGCAGCTTTTCTGATGTGTATCGGAGAAGTTACATCATTTGGAAAATGATTGGCAGCTTTAAGGTAATGTTCAAGTGCTTCGGGGAATTTATTGAGCTCAGATTTAGCATCGCCTAACATTGCATAAGCCTGTGCTTGCATGAGACCGTCAGCGCTTGAAAATTTCTTAAGGTATTTAATTGATTCTTCAAATTTTCCAGTTTGCAAAAGTGCAGCACCTGCAAGAAAATAAGCGCGATTGCCAGCTTTTGTGGCACCGTATTTTTTTATTACATCCAATAGACCAGTAAAATTTCCTTGTTGTCCGGTTAGATTACGACCGGTAAGTGCCAATTGGAAAGAATCTCTTCCAAAATAGGTTTCGGCCAGGAATATTTCTTCAGATGCTTTTTTCTCTTTTGGTCCCAGATAGCCGATGAAGTAGAAAAGAGTACCTCCTACAATAACTGCTACGGCAATACCAACAATAGAAATAATCTTTTTGTATTTTTCAAAAACAGACAATGTCTCGTTTTTAAATTGATTGATGTCAAATTCTTGAATTTGTACTTTTGTAGTTTCCTCTTGCTTTGCCATTGTTCGAAAAAATAGTTAAAAATTTACAAAGATACCTTTCTATATCATTGATTTTACTTGGAATTATTATGTGTCTAAAAAGACGCGTGCAAAGATACACAAAGTTTTAATCTAAGCGATTTTTTTTGTTTTTTTTTACGAAGTGAAATTGTCTGTTAAATTTTCATTAAAAAGGTATCTAAACTCAAAAACAGCCTTAAATTTACATTCCACAACCAAATCAATATGAATTACAGATTTTTTTTAAGCTTTAATCTGCTCGTTTTTGTTTTTGTTTTTTCGCTGAATGCACAGAAATTACAGCTTCCAAAACTAAGTAATGATGCTTTTTTTAGCCTGATTACCTGTACTCCTGGAAATGAGGTGTACAATCAGTTCGGGCACAGCGCCATTAGACTAAAAGATGACAAACTTGGACTCGATTTTGTCTATAATTATGGGACGTTCAATTATGAAACTCCAAATTTTATTTTGAAATTCATAGAAAGAAAACTCATGTACACCCTGTCGAAAAGTAGTTTCAAGCCTTTTCTGAATAGTTTTGTTCAGGAAGGTCGAGGAGTTGCAGAACAAAAAATCCGTTTCGACAGTGTACAGCGTCAAAAACTCTTCGAAATTCTAGAAACAAATTATCTGCCACAGAACAGGGAGTATTTGTACGATTTCTTCTACGACAATTGCGCTTCAAAAATCAGAGATGTGATAGCCTCAACTGGTAAACTCAAGATCGATGAGACAAAAAGCAAGAAAACATTCAGACATTTTCTCGACGAGTATATTTCTCATGACCCTTGGCTCAATTTTGGAATTGATCTGATTTTGGGTCTCGAAGCCGATAAGATATGTAACAAAGAATTGCAAATGTTTTTGCCCGACTACCTTTCTTCAAACCTTGAAAATGCTAGTCTGAACAATGAGAAACTAATGGAAAATACCGTTTGGATTCTACCAAAACCAGCTAAAAAAAGCATTAAACAAACATTTACACCTTTTTTCCTTAGCTGCTCCTTGCTTTGCCTAAGTCTGCTTTTGTTTTTCACTAAAAAGCTCCGCATCCTTGCGGTTTATGAAATTATCTTACTGAGTTGTTTTTTTCTGGCAGGTTTATTTTTAATGTTCATGTGGTTTGGTACCGACCATATTGCAACTCAGAAAAACTTGAACATACTATGGGCAAATCCGCTATATATTTTATGGATAATTAGCGCTTTCAGAAAAAAAATCAGTAAATTTGCAAAATACAGCGCATACATGCTCTTGGCATCGAATGCAATTGTATTATTTATGTTTTTAATCCCAATTCAGGAATTCAATTATGCTGTTTTGCCATTGCTTTTGATATCAACTTTAGCATTGTGCAGAATACTGTTTATCAATAAATTAGAAAATGAACTTTAAGATTATTTTAATTTCTATATCATTAATCATTTGTTCCCTTTCAGCACATGGTATAGCTGCACAGCCTGACGGTATATATAGAATCAAAATCCTTACTGTCAGCAACCAATCTGACCTTAGCATTTTCAACCGCCTGAAAGACCTGGGTGCTGTAATTTTAGAGCCATATGCAGGTGATAAACTAAGGGTCTATCTCGGAAATTATATTGGCAAACCTACCGCCGACCGTATTCTGACGACAGTTGTATCAAGGGGCTTCAGTGGAGCATATGTCGAGAAAAGCACTAAAAGTTTTATCGATGATTCAGGCGATTCGCTTACGCATACCTTGCAATTTATTGCGCTAAAAAAATTAGACATCAGAACAATTGTCAACAATCCAAAATTAAGCGAGCCTGACATAAATGAGCTTTACATTTGGTACCATAACGGTTTTTACAGGGTATCGATGGGTATGACCAATGAACAAAAAAACGAAAGCATCGAAAAATACAAGGCAAAAACGAAAGGGATTGGCTTCGCTTCATTTTCACAAAAATTTGCAGGCGTAATCCCTGTAGCAGATGCGCCAAAAACAAATACAACGCCTCCCAAAATCAATATCCCAAATGCTAAAAAACTTGAACAAAAAAATCCTTTGGATAAAGAATTAAATAAATCAACACAGACAAAAACAACTTCGCCAAATAGCACTACAGATCCTATTTTTGTTCCTAAAGAAGCCAAAATAAACCCCAATGCCAAGTTGAAACCTGCTAAACAATAAACTCCAAAATGCTCGGCCGGTACTATCGCTGCATACTAATATTCTTACTGATAATTTTTAAGTCGACGCTTCTGCAAGCATCGCTTCTGAGAGGCTTTGTAAGCGGACCCGATGGCAAGGCACTACCTTTTGCCTCCGTATATGTACAAGGAACAAGCATCGGTACCACCACTAATATTGAGGGTGCTTATCAACTCGAGCTAGACAAAGGTGAATATAGCATTGTTTTTCAATATGTTGGTTTTCAGCAACAAACCATATCGGTTAAACTTGAAACGGATATCACATTATTGAACGTTCAACTGAAAGAACTCGAAATACAAACCGAGGAAGTAATTGTGCGGGCCGACGAGGATCCGGCCTACCCTATCATCAGGGAAGCCATTAAAAAAAGAAAATATTACCTTGAACAGACGCCTCCCTACAGCTGCGACAGTTATGTAAAAGGAACCCAAAAAGTACAAAATCTGCCCGATAAAATCATGGGCCGTTCTCTTGGAAGACTCAGAGATGGGCTCGATTCAAATGGAAATGGCATTGTTTATCTTTCAGAATCAGTTTCCAAAATATTTTTTGAGGAACAGAAAACCAAGGAAATTATGATTTCTTCGAAGGTCAGTGGGGATGACAATGGTTTTAGTTTCAATTCGGGCGTTTCTATGAAGGAATTCAATTTTTATGAAAATCAACTGACGCTCAACGAATCGAAACTTTTATCGCCAATTGCTCAAAATGCACTGCTCTCCTACCGCTACAGATTAGATGCTACTTTTATCGACAATGGTAAAATTGTCAGCAAAATTGAAGTCATCCCAAAAAATCAGCTTGGCGCACTTTTTCACGGGTATATTTATATTACGAATGATTTATGGTGCATACACAGTACTGAGCTGAAAACCAGTGGAAAGGCTGCAAACATTTCCCTGCTCGATACCGTAAGTTTCAGGCAGGTACATATTACACTGCAAGACAGTATTCAACAGTTGTTTTCTCAGGAAATCGAATTTGGACTCAATGTTTTCGGCATCAAAATAGCGGGAAGATTCTTAGGGGTGTTTAACAATTACATTATTAATCCAAAATTGGATTCAAAATTCTTCAATGCAGAAGTTTTTAAGGTAAATAACGATGCCAATAAAAAAGAATTGGAATATTGGGATAGTATAAGACCGGTACCCCTGACTTTTGAAGAGGTGCAGGAATATACAGTAAAAGACAGTCTGCAAAAAATATGGAAAACTAAATCTTATCTCGACTCTATCGATCGCAAAACGAACAAACCCGGTTTTGGAATGCTGCTGGGTGGTTATACCTACCGCAATCGTTACAAAATGTGGAGTATTGGCATACCCTCGCCTCTGACAACAGTTTCTTACAACACGGTGCAAGGATTTTACGGAAATCTGGATATTGAATTCAATAAATGGTATCACGAAGACAGGCGTAAATGGTTCGACATCAAAACGCAACTTCAATATGGTTTTGCTGATAAAAAACTAAGGGGCACAGCCAGATTTAGAATAAAATTCAACGACATTGACGATGCCAGGCTCGATGTTGAATTAGGTAATAAAGTGCAACAGTACAATAGTCTCGAACCTATTGGCACCTTAGTCAATACCATTTACTCCTTGTTTTTAAGAAAGAATTTTGCAAAACTCTACGAGCGCAATTTTGCCGAAGTACAGTACTCAAGCAGATTTTTGCACAATTTTTACTTTATTGCAAATATTTCCTTTCAGCAAAGAAATGCCTTGACAAACCAGAGCGATTATTCCTTTTTTTACAAAGACCGACGTGATTTCTTTACAAACAGCCCACTCGATTTGGGAACCAGTTCAGAACCCGACAGCGCCTATTTTCAAAGTCATCTTCATTTTGCTGCCGACCTCTACCTTCGCATTCGTTTCGCACAGAAATATGTTTCTTATCCCGGCAGAAGATTTTATCCCGAATCGAAATATCCGGAAATATGGCTGAATTATAAAAAAGCGATGCCCATCTTAGGCGGGAAAACCAATTTTGATTACCTGGGCATTACCATACAAAAAAATGACCTTCCCTTAGGAACGCTCGGATACATGACCATGAGGGGTAAATTCGGAATTTTCCTGAATCGTCGAAATATTGAGTTTTTAGACTATGTACACTTTTTGGGTAATCAGACCATTTACGCCAAATCGGAATTACAATGGAGAAGTTATCAGCTTTTGCCATATTATAGTTTCAGCAGTCAGCATTGGTTTGCCGAGGCACATTTAGAGCACAATTTCAGAGGTTTTTTATGGAATAAACTCCCCCTGCTAAAAAAATTAGGTTTTGAAAATCTGGCAGGTTATCATTTTTTATATAATCCGGATCGGGGCAGCTACATGGAATTTAATTTTGCAATCTCACGTTTAGGATTGAAATTGCTTCGCTTTGGCCGTTTAGATTTTGTAGGAGCATACAAAATTGGCGAAAAACCAAAGTTTGGTATGGTTTTCAGTCTGAATTTTACATTATAGTCTTCAATTTATTCATTTTTCCACAATAAATTTAAAAATTGGCTGTTCTAAAATAAAAAACTATGCGGATAAAATGGATATTTTTCCTGCTGATTGCACTAACAGCCGGAATTTCAAAAGCACAAGAGGCGGAAGATTTTGATGCGCTAGAAAGAGAACTCATTCTTTATGCCTATGAAATGCATAACGACACATCTGCTCAAAATCGCTTGTCAGCAGCGAAGGAAGCCGCTAGACTACTTGCTGAAATTTTGATCAAAAAGGGCAGTTATAAACATCTGTTTACAGAGCTTAAAGGAATCTCCATACTGGAGCCTGCCGATAAAAAATTTAAAATTTTCAGCTGGGAAGTGTTCGAAAACAAAGATACTTACAGGCAATTCGGAATAATACAAACAGCCAATGAAAAAGTTTTTGTGCTAGAAGACAAATCTGAATCGATAAAAATGGCAGAACAGGCCCGTTTAAAAAATGACAACTGGTATGGTGCACTATATTATCATATTCAGCCATTTACAACCGGCATCAATAATGAGACACAGTATCTGCTGCTTGGAAGAGATTCTTACAGTTTTTTCGAGCGTAGAAAGGTAGTTGATATTCTTTATTTTGACTTTTCAGGTAAACCAAAATTTGGAAATAATATACTTCAAGTTAAGGATGTAAATGGGCAAATGAGAAATGTCTGCAGATATTTTCTTCAATACAGTGCAGCTGTTTCCGTAATTTTGCGTTACGATCAAAATATGGACATGATTGTCTTCGATCACCTCATTTTGGGTTCTCCTATTGGCAAGGATGCTCCTCCATCCAATGTTCCCGACGGTAGCTTCAATGGATTGAAATTGCTTAAAGGTAAATGGGGCTTTGTGAATATGGTTTTCGAATACGATCCAAACAATGTACTCGAAAATGCTCAGAATCCTGAAATGATTATGTCACAGGGCAACAAAAAAAGAGATGGAAACAAAGATATATTCGGTAAAGACAAAAATGCATCAAAGAACAAACAGATCAAAGTAAATCAACCCTAATATCAAATATTACAGAAAACATGTACATCAATCCTGATTTTTTTGGAGTTCGTTTCAGCAGGGATTATCATTTCAAGATACCTGCCAAAGCAATTGACAAAGAGGATATGCCCTTAGTAAGCAAAGAACTTTGTTATGAATTTTCCAACAATCAATCCATTAAAATAGGGACCTTGAAGATAATACCTTTTCGCGGTCATTTTCATTTGGAACTTTTTATCATGGCAGGTTTCGAGCGTTTTGGATTAGCTATGTATGAAAAAACAATGGAAATTTGCAAAGAATTCAAACTCAGAATGACCAGGTTTGATTTTCCAATCAAAAAATTTGGGGATTTCTCAGGAAGAAATATCATTTCAACTAAAATACTTCAAAAAATTTCAAATCACACAGAAAAGGCTGTAAACAGGGATCAAATTCTGATTCAGCTAACTAACACATGAAAAAAGGTACAATTTTACAGGATCTGCTCATCAGCGATATTGCTTTTGGCGGAACCGGCATCGCAAAAGTCCCAACAAACGAAGGCGACTTTGTAGTTTTTATTGAAAACACTATTCCCGGACAATCGGTCAGTGCACGAATTGTAAAAAGCAAAAAAAGATATGCCGATGCTAAACTTATTAAGGTAAGCAAAAGGTCGGCAGATGAAATAAGCCTGCCTTATCAAAGAATACCTGGCGCTCCCTTTGCTGCCTGGCCTATCGAAAAACAGCAGGAATATAAACAGAAGAGCACCCTTGAAATGTTTCGACGCCTGGGTGAAATGCCTGATATTGAAAATCATTTCGATGAGTTTATCTCCTCTCCCCGAATTTGGGGCTACCGAAACAAAATGGAATATTCCTTTTCTGTGCTGGAATCAGATATCGAAACACAGGAGGAAACCTGGGGCTTTGCACTGGGATTTAAACGTCGTGGACAATGGTGGGCGGTAGAAAAAATGGAAAAAGCATCGGGACTTTTTGACGAGGTACTCGAAAACAACATGCCAAGAATTTCGGAATTTTGCATCAATTCAGGTTTGCCAGCCTGGAATCCTGCAAAATCGAACGGATTTTTCCGCTTTTTGGTGGTTCGTAAAAGTTTTATCGACGATGAGCTGCTATTTAACTTGGTTACAACTTCCGAAAATATTGAAAATTTCGATGCTGTTGGCTTTGTTGAACTACTCAAATCTATTTTGGGCAGCCGATTGGCAGGTGTATGGCATACGGTAAACAACGATATCGGTGATGCCGCTAAACAACCTGCCGATGCTGCTAAATTACTCTTTGGCAAGCCAAAAATCAGGGAAAAAATCCTAGGTTTGAATTTCGACATCAGCATGCAAAGCTTTTTTCAGACCAATCCGGCAAGTGCAGAGCTGCTCTATGCCAAAGCAATTGCATACGTAAAAGAAGCCTTGGCAAAAACGGGTGCTAATAAAGAAATGGCAGCAATGGATCTTTTCTGCGGTACAGGCACTATTGCCCAGTTGTTGAGCACTTTACCCGAAATAAAAACAATTGTGGGCGTTGACATAGTCGAGGAAGCTATTGCTGATGCCAAAGAAAATGCAGCCCTGAACGGAATTGACAATATTGAGTTTTATGCAGCCGATGCAGGAAAATTTCTATTTCAATACCCTCAGTACAAGGATAAAATAGGGGTTATCGTACTCGATCCGCCAAGAGCAGGTATCGCACCAAAAACACTGCAGAAGGTTATAAATCTGGGCGCCGCCGCTATAGTGTATGTCTCCTGCAATCCATCAACACAGGCAAGAGATGCAATTGAATTGAGAAAGGCCGGATATAGTCTCGAAATGCTATCCTTTGTCGATCAGTTTCCGCACACGGCACATATAGAGAGTGTTGCTATGTTTGTAAAAGCAAATCTATAAGAATACTGATATTTCAGTTCCCTTATCGGAGCTTGTCAGCTCAAAATTTGCGTTCATTTCCTTTGCGCGGGCTTCCATATTATGAAGTCCGTAGCCATATTGAACTCAATCATCTGTGCATGAGCAATAGAGATTGTAAAAGCAATGAGCAATAAGATTAGATTTTTCATGACGAATAGTTTTAATTGAACTTTAAAATTTTTTACAAAATTCCAGCTAATCTGATACTTACACAATACGCAATTCTGCGTATTCTTTAAAATGTGCAGTTAAAGCAGCTCAATCCTTGACAATTTTTATTGATTGCTTCCTTGCTTTATGAAATTTATATAATTTTGCAGCGCTTAAACTATTTAATCAAATCTCAACTTATATAAAATGGCATTACAATGCGGCATTGTCGGCCTTCCAAATGTTGGAAAATCGACACTTTTTAATGCACTCACCCAAGCTGGAGCACTGGCTGCCAATTATCCTTTTGCTACCAAAGACCCAAATGTAGGTGTAATAACTGTACCTGATCAAAGATTGGACAAACTGGCCGAAATGATTAATCCGCAGCGTGTTGTGCCTACAACAGTTGACATAGTTGACATTGCAGGTTTGATAAAAGGGGCAAGTAAAGGCGAAGGTCTGGGCAATCAGTTTTTGGCAAACATCCGCGAAGTAAATGCTATAGTACATGTGGTACGTTGTTTCGAAGACCCCAATGTGGTACATGTCGACGGATCAGTGAATCCGGTACGTGATAAAGAAATTATCGACATGGAACTTGCATTTAAAGACATGGAAACACTCGAAAAACGTGCCGACCGTCTGCGCAAACTTTCCAAAGGACAAGATAAAGAAGTATTGAGACAGCTCGGCATCTGCGAGGCCTTGCTCAAACACCTCGAAGCTGAAAAGCCAGCGCGCAGTTTCGATGAACTGGAAAATGAAGACGATCATAAATTTTTTAAAGAACTACTGCTGCTCACCGGAAAACCTGTTATTTATGTTTGTAACGTCGATGAAGCTTCTGTCAATAGCGGCAATGAACATACTGCTAGATTTATTGAGGCTGTAAAAGCAGAAAATGCACAGATTATCTTCATTTCAGCTGCAATTGAGGCCGAAATTTCAGAACTTGAATCTGCTGAAGAAAGAGCTATGTTTCTTGCAGATATGAACCTGAGCGAACCTGGCGTAAATAAAGTCATCAATGCCTGTTACAGTATCCTCGAACTCATCACCTACTTCACAGCCGGCGAAAAAGAGGTTCGTGCCTGGACTATCAAGATTGGCACTAAAGCTCCGCAAGCGGCAGGTGTAATACATACCGATTTCGAAAGAGGTTTTATCAAAGCACGTACGGTCGCTTATGCAGATTTTGTAAAACTCAATGGTTGGAAAGGTGCACAGGAAAATGGCGTAATGCGTCAGGAAGGAAAAGAATATGTGGTAAACGATGGCGATTTGATGGAATTTATGTTCAATGTCTAAACTCCTTTCATAATTTTTTGTTAAACTTACATCTGTTTAAATTTTATATGTACACAACGTGCTTTAAATTTGTAACTTTGCATATCAATTATCAAATTTTATTTCATTTCATTCCAAAAATTAAATTTTGACATGAAAAATCTTTTCAGTCTTTCAAACGCTACAAAAGCACTAGCTTTATTTTCTGTGCTGTCTTTCACTGCCTGTAACAATGGCGCTTCAGCCGATACCGACAAAACTAAAGAGGCAGTTGCATCTAATAATGATCCCAAAAACGCTCCAACAGGTGGCGAATCATCTTCGGTTTCAGCTACCAATGCAAGCGATCCTCAAAAACCTACAACTTCACCAGAAACTGCAACCACAATTTCTTTCGAAAAAGAAATGCATGACTTCGGATCTGTAAAAGAAGGTGAAAAAGTAACACATGTATTTAAATTTAAAAATACAGGTGACAAACCGCTTATTATATCAGATGCCAAAGGTTCATGTGGATGCACAGTTCCGTCTTATCCCAAAGAGCCAATCGCACCAGGCAAGAGCGGTGAAATCAAAGTTGAATTTGATTCCAAAGGTAAAAAAGGTTCAGAAACTAAATATGTAACGTTGAATGCAAATACAATTCCAGCTGAAACAAGACTTACCATCAAGGCCAATGTAATTGCTAAAGATGTACAGACTAAGTAATTTAAAATATATTTTTGTTAAAAGCCGTATCTTAATAGGTATGGCTTTTTAGTTTTAAACTTTATCTTAAACAAAAAAAATACTTAAATCATGTTTAAAATACTTTTAACATTCGCACTGTTTTTTTCTTTCCAAGCATTAAAATCGCAGAATGGTGTCATCTATAATATTGCATTTAAAATTGATGCTGAACTTGTAACTCAGATGCAAGCCCAAAATAAAAATTACAAGCTTTTAAACATAGCTACTATAGAAGATATGCCCAAAGAGCTTTCTGATACAATAGCAATCATTAGCGCGTTAACTATTAGCGATTTTCTCAAAGCTAACATCAGCAGCATAGTGCCAAAACAAAAACTTATAATGGGCGCTCTACCAGAACACCTTTTATATCTCCCGGCTTATACATTCAAAAAAGCCACCAAAGAGTTTCCTGATCAAAATTTTTATATTGATATAAATTGCCACATAGCTGCGAAAGGAGGTATCGGCTTCACATTTGGGTCTAAAAAATACTCAAAGATGAAACCAAAATTAAGTTTAAATATCAAGATTTATGACAAGGATAAAAATCTAGTACATGATAAAGAAACTGTTTTAAAAGATTTTGAAAAATTAAGGACAAAAAGTTTTGATAAAACTTATGGAATTAGAGGTCTTGTACAAAACACCGATAGGGTAACTGTTTCTGAAACTATAGACGCAGAGGATGTATTAAGAATGTACCTCATGGGTATAGAGGAGGCACTAAAATAAAATTTTAATATGCTAATTTTCTAAGCTGCTTTTATAAATATTATTCATATTTTTCGGCTGTTTATCTCCCAATATTGCTCATTTAGCACTCTTTTCCATATAACTATAGTACACCAATCATGTATAAAAATAAGAAAGTAGTAGTTGTGCTGCCAGCTTATAATGCAGCGCAAACATTGGAAAAAACCTATAATGAAATTCCTTTCGATTTAGTTGACGAAGTAATACTTTGCGATGACTGCAGCCGAGATAATACTGCAGAACTCGCTAGACAATTGGGCATTCAACATGTTATTGTGCACGAGAAAAACAAAGGTTATGGTGGAAATCAGAAAACTTTGTACAATAAAGCATTGGAAATCGGGGCCGATATTGTCATTATGCTTCATCCCGATTATCAATACACGCCAAAGCTGATACCATCGATGGTGAATATTATAGGTGACGATTTGTACCCCTGTGTTTTGGGATCGAGAATACTAGGCATGGGTGCGCTGAAAGGTGGCATGCCAATGTATAAATATATAGCGAATCGTTTCCTTACTTTTTCTCAAAATCTGCTTATCAATTATAAGCTATCGGAATATCATACTGGTTACAGGTCGTTCAGTCGCGAGGTACTCGAAACCATCAATTTCAATGCGAATGATGATGACTTTGTCTTTGACAATGAAATGCTATCACAAATTGTATATGCTAAATTCGACATTGGAGAAGTAACCTGCCCAACCAAGTATTTCAAGGAAGCATCCAGTATCAATTTCAAGCGTTCTATGAAATATGGAATGGGTGTTCTACGGGTTTCATTTCAGCATTTCTTTTGCAAAATGGGGCTGATGAAATTGGCTAGGTATAAGAGATTGAAGTGATTAAAGATATTTCAACCTTAAAACATTCTTAGGAGTATAGTTTAAACTGTACTCCTTTTTTTTGTCAGGTTTCATTCGCTGATAAGTCAAATTAAAAATGATTCGTATTGAAATCATTCAATAATGTAAATTTATTGTAAGCTCCACATTAAATTATTGAAATTATATTTAATTTTGATTCAAATGAACAAATGATTAGCCATAGCTCAATCTGAGTTTACACAAGTTAAAGCACAAAACCAATTCAAACCAAACCATGCCAATCAAAAATCTTATATTTCTATTCCTGATTTGTGTTCCTTTTTTAACCAATGCTCAAGGCTTTCAGGTTAATTTTCAAGGTCAAAAACAGCAGGCAATGGGCTGTGCAGGTACAGCATTGTACAAAGATGGTGCAAGCCTCTTTTTTAATCCTGGCTCTGTAGCACTTTCAAATGAAAACTCAATAAACTTAGCAACAACTCCGATTATTGCTAATGTTTTATATACCGATGCCGCTAGCAATACATCTTTTAGAACTAAAAATCCGGTTGGTACACCTTTTTCAGCTTATGGAGTTTTTCATTTGAAAAAATTGGAGCAGCTCAAATTTGGATTGGCAGCTTATACGCCTTTTGGCAGTACGGTTGTTTGGGAAGACAACTGGATTGGCCGCTTCGCACTAACAAGACTCAAACTGCAGGCCATTTTCATACAGCCTACGCTCTCCTACCGCATTACACCAAAGCTTGGAATTGGTGCAGGATTGGTAATCGGATTAGGCGATGTGGAACTCGAAAAAGACATACCTGTACAAGACAGCACAGGGACTTTTGCACATGCAAAGTTAAGCGGTAAAGCCAGATCTGTTGGTTATAATATAGGCATTCATTACGATATTACTGATCAGGTTTCTGTTGGTCTAAACTATCGTTCAAAAGTACAAATGAATTTGAACGAAGGCCTTGCTGATTTTACAGTACCTGGCGCCTTGGCAACTAATTTTCCAGATCAGAAATTTACCGGCTCATTGCCATTGCCAGCCGTTGCAACTTTTGGCATTGCCTACAAACCAAATTCAAAAATTAATGCCGTGCTCGATATCAACTATGTTGGCTGGAGTGCCTACGACACTTTGGGATTTGATTATGAAAATAACACCAGCTCTTTGGCCGATACAAAATCTCCAAGAAATTATAAAGATATAGTAGCTTTCAGAACAGGCATGAGTTATAAAGTAATCGAAAAACTAGAGCTTAGAATTGGTGGTGGTTTTGGCTTCAGCCCAGTACCCGAAAGTAGCGTTACGCCAGAAACTCCAGATGCAAATCGCGGATACTTTACCTTAGGCGCTGGATATGAATTCAACAAACATTTTTCCATCGATGTATCTCTGTATTACACTCAATTAAAAAGAACTGCAACAAACGGAGAAACAAATTTATCGGGAACTTTCCGCACTAAAGCAATTGCACCTGGATTTGGTTTAATTTATAAAATATAGTCATGAAAAATATCAGCATTTTAATTTTTGCAGTAGTCCTCTTCTTAAGCTCCTGCAAGCCTGCAATTGAAGATCCAAATTATTCAAAAGGCGAAATCAATCCCGATCGTTTCCTTATGATTGGTGGCGGTCATAGCGCCGGCTACATGGATGATGCGCTATACAATGAAGGGCAGCTAAACTCTGTCGCGAATCTCATAGCAGATCAGCTTAAATTAGTTGGACTTCAACAATTCAATCAGCCTTTGGTTAATCCATCATCGGTGGGCGTGGGATTAACCGGACTTTCTGCAATGTACCTCAACTATAAAACAGACTGTAAAGGAGTTAGCTCACTTTCACCTGTCAGAATAGCCTCTAGCGGCGACCAAAGTGTATTCAGCGATAACTTATATTCCACAACGGTCCCATTAGGGAACTATGGCATCCCAGGTCTAAAACTGATGGATGTTAACAGTCAGAATTATGCCACTTCAAATGCTTTTTTTGCAAGGATGGCTTCCTCTTTGACCACAAGTGTTTCGTCCGATGCTACTGCGACAAATCCAACCTTTTTTGCAACATTTCTAGGCTTTGAAGATGTTTTGGAATTTGCAAAATCAGGTGGCATCCAAAGTCTACCCGACCCTGCAGATTTTCAGGCAGAATACACTACGCTCATTCAAAATCTAATAGCTAACGGGGCTAAAGGTGTAATAGGCATCATACCTGATGTCACTGAAATGCCCTATTTTACTACAATCCCATGGAACGGACTAAATTTGGATTCTGCAAATAATACTACACTCAATTCGGTTTACAATCCGATTGGTTACTTTTTTAATCTCGGTGCAAATCCATTTATGATTGAAGATACATCAGCCAATATTTTTGGGATTCGTCAAATTCTCAGTTCAGAACTTTTGTTGTTAGGCCTTCCACTCGATTCGGTAAAATGTTATCAGATGGGTGTACTTTTTCCTTTGAGGGATGAATTTGTACTCGATAACAATGAAATTGCTGAACTTCGTAATAAAATTGAACAATACAATGCCGCTATCAGATCTATAGCAAATCAATACAACCTAGCCGTTGCCGAAACCGGAGCCTTTGTAAGCAATCTAAAAACAGGTTTTATTTATAATGGCGTAACTGTTAGTGCTAAATTCGTATCCGGAGGTGCTTATTCTTTAGATGGTTTACATTTCAATCCCAGAGGCAACGCACTTTTGGCCAATGAATTTATTCGTGCAATCAATAATAAATACAATTCAAATATTCCGGAGTTGAATGCCGGAGCCTATCGTTCTATCTTATTTCCAAATTAAACAAAATCAAACATGAACAAAATTGCAATATTTCTCTGCCTGTTCTTTGCCCTGAATGCAATTGGGCAATCGAATCCTTGCACAGGTGGTCGTTTTTCAAGTGATGTTTTTCAAAATGTAACGACAACAAGCAATATCACCTATGGTGCCAACAATTCTTATACTGGAGCCAATACAACCCTGAAAATGGATTTTTATGCGCCAACTGGAGATACTATGTCTGCCCGACCGCTCATCATCTGGATTCATGGAGGAAGCTTCATTGGTGGTTCGAAAACTGATGGTGACATGGTTACCTTATCTCAGCGTTTTGCTAAAAAAGGCTATGTTTGCGCCTCTATCGACTATCGTCTTGGTTTCTTTCCTTTCGACTCTGCCAATGCAGTAAAAGCGGTAGTTCGCGCCGTTCAGGACTCGAGAGCAGCACTGAGATTTTTCTACAAAGACAGAGCAACTACCAATACCTATAAGATTGATACCAATATGATTTATATTGGAGGAAGTTCTGCAGGTGCCATCACAGCACTTCACCTTGCATACCTGCACGACGAATGCGAACTGACAAGTTACCTCAGTCAAGCTACAATCACTCAGCTTGGTGGTCTCGAAGGAACAAGCGGCAATCCTGGTTACGCTTCAACAGTTCAGGGTGTAATCAATGGCTGTGGTGCATTGGCAAAATACAGCTGGCTCGAATCAGGCAATGTTCCGCTTTGTTCTGTGCACGGCACAAATGACAATACTGTAAAATACAACCGTGGCATTGTTAATCCGGGCGTACCGCTTATGTATCTCGATGGTAGCCGCATGTTGCACGAACGTGCCTGTGCTGTTGGTTTGGAAAATAAATTCTATACCTTCCCTGCTGCACCACATGTTCCTTATGCCGGAAGTCAGGCTTACATGGATACCACTGTGAATTTTGTTCGCGATTTCCTAATTGCGCAAATGGGTTGCCCCGATGCTATTTTGCAAGCTGAAAATAATCCACTCGAAACGGCCAATCTTTATGCGACAACCTACTGCAATGGTAGTCCTGTGAATGAGACTTGCGCTCCATTGGCTGTCAACAATATTCCACAAGGGTTTTCAGCAATGATTTATCCAAATCCGGCTAATAATATAGTATCTGTAATGCCAAGTATTGAAGGAACTTATAGCGTAGAAGTCTTTGACTTTACAGGCAGAAGACTGCTTAGTTCTACCAAAGATTTTGGAATTACTGAATTGAGTATTGAAGGACTTGGTGCAGGAACTTACTTAGTTCGCATCAGTTCGGGCAATCAGAGC
>CAMDAB010000071.1 GCA_945888475.1 Saprospira grandis DSM 2844
TCTGTTGGTCCTGTGGCTATGGCTTCGCTATTGGTTGCATCGGGTTTGGCTGAACTGGTTGATTTGGAAACTGAGCCGGCAAAATATCTTGAAATGGTCATGCTCCTCACCCTAATGGTTGGGGCAATACGTTTGCTGATGGGTATTATAAGACTTGGTTTTTTAGTCAATTTTCTCTCGGCACCCGTCATTGCCGGATATACCTCTGCCGCGGCGCTTATCATTGCGTTTTCACAACTAAAACATTTATTGGGTATTAAAATCCCGAACAGCAATTTTGTACATGATGTAATTTACAATGCCATGCTTAATATTGGGAATGTCAATCTGGTAACAATTTCCATCGGCATTGGAGGAATTGTATTGTTGATGTCACTTAAATCCAAAAAAAAATACTACAAAATTGATATCCCTGCCCCTTTGGCATTGGTGTCTATTTCTATATTTTTGGTTTGGTCAATGGCATTGAATAATAGCGGGGTAGCCATTGTCGGAACCGTACCAGCAGGTTTACCTGCCTTTGTACTGCCGAATTTTTCATGGGATGCAATCCAACAATTATTACCTGCAGCTGCAACAATTGCCATCGTAGGTTATATGGAATCGATAGCCGTAGCTAAGGCAATGGAGACCAAGCACAAGGAATTTAAAGTTTCGGCCAATCAGGAGCTCATTGCTTTGGGCGCAGCTAATATCGGCACAGCATTTTTTCAGGGATTCCCCGTAAATGGCGGCTTTTCGCGAACAGCTGTAAACGAACAGTCAGGAGCAAAAACACCTTTGTCCGGAGTTTTCAGCGCATTATTGGTTTTGCTTACGCTGCTGTTTCTTACTCCCCTCTTCTATTTTCTGCCGCAGGCCGTTCTCGCATCTATTGTTATGGTTGCTGTGATGAATCTGATAGCCATTTCAGAATTTAAACGCTTGTGGAAAATTAGCAAAAAAGACTTTTGGATGCTGCTAATAACCTTTTCGGCAACGCTATTTTTGGGTGTAGTTGAGGGGATACTTACAGGCATTTTTCTCTCTCTGAGTCTCTTGATTTACAAAAGCAGTATGCCACATGTTGCAATCTTAGGCAGAATACCCGGAACGCCTTACTACCGAAATCTGAAACGATTTAAAAATCTGGAAGAAAGACCCGATTTGCTTATACTTCGATTTGATGCAGAACTTTATTTTGCAAATGCCTCATTTTTCGATGATTTTATAAAAGACAATTGCCTGAAAAAGGGAGACCAAATCAAAGCAGTTATTTTGGATGCTGGCAGTATGAACGGAATTGATAGCAGTGCCATTTATACAGTTGAAGAACTTTGTTCGTTCTTAAATAAAAAAGGTATCAAATGGCTTTGCTGCGATGCCAAAGGTCCGCTGCGGGATGTTCTCGAAAAATCGGGACTTGTCGAAAAAATTGGGCCGGATAATTTCTTTGTCTCGGTGCAAGATGCTGTTGATGCCTTTGACGGCAAGTTGGACAACACAAATAAAATCCATGCTCTGCAATCAAACAAGGATATTTGACACTTATCCATAAAATATTGTTTTTTAAAAAAGTCCTGACATTTTTTAAAAAATTGTACATTTCAATGTTGGTTTTGTAATTTTACAGCACAACAATTAAAAAAGCCTAAACTCCCCCTAGAAATTTAAAATGTACTTTTATGAGATATTACGGAATTGTCGAAAAATTGAAGAAAGATCATAAACCCGGAGTTTACGGTCGCAGAAAATACAATGAGCAGGAAATAAAAGAAATGAAGGAAAATAGTGGCATTTCCGAGCAATTCAGCCTCATAGGTTCTACGCTAACAACCATTTCCTATGTAATAAGTCCCATTACTTATCTCACATCTTTTTTTACAAAGGCTCCTTCGAAAGAAATTGCGTTACAACATGAAGATGCTAACGGCAAATGGATGATTTTCGATAATGACCTGATGGAAAATGACTACAATATTGGAAACCAAAGCGATTTGTTCTATGGTTTATTCGACAATTTCACACTAAAAAACAACGTACTGGAGTCACTCCTTAAATCGAAGGGAGGTTCTATGCTCATCATCATTGCGCGTGAAGACATTCCGTCTTATATGCACTTTGGCGGAAGTTCCGGTAAATTCAATCTGGGACTTTATACTAGCCATCCAAAACACAATGATGTTTTGATTCCACTAGAGGGTTCAGCCGATCTTATCAAAAACATGATTCTGGAAGAAACCCTAAGAGCTTACGAAGCACTGGGTGCCAAAAGAATTGAAATTAAAGACCTTACCGATTTCAACTCGCAGCTTAAAACTACAGTCAAAGGTATTAATATTGGAACTAATTATGATCAAAAATCTAATACCCTAAGAGAAAAAGTCTTTGGGAAAGGCGTTTTTGACGCAAAACGAGCCCTCAGAAATTCAGTTTTCATTCACGACCTGCCAAACGTGGTTACCACACTCGAGGCACGCATACATGGCAATCAGCTGCTGGAAAAATTTGTCGAAACTGTAAACCTGTCCGCAGGTATAGATATTAACATAGCAAATAAGATAAATGACAAAGCATCTTTCAACTATTCAAGAGAGTGGAGCTTTGAGGTTGAATTCTACGACAAAAATGAACTTGAAATCAATACTACTGATTTTACAAATGAAAATGATACTAAACAAATTAATTTATTGATGGAAAAAATTATCAATCTTTTCAAAAGTAAAACATCTTCACAGATCGAATTGGGACTTGGAAGTATTACAGACAATGAATTTATGCTGCTGTCTTCTCTTCCAAATGAAGATAAAAAAGCTGTAGTTGACGAACTGATTGAAAGATCAAATATGGATGGGTCAATTTCATATAAGGAATTGGAATACACGCTTGATATTGCCGAAAAATTCAAACTCGATCTCAATGAGATAATAGAATCAATCAGTTCAAATTATTATGCTGTGCTATATTTCCTTAGAGACTCTGCGAAAGAAAATAATGACTGTATTATACAGAGCTTCCCCGCACAAAAAGTAAGCGCACATTTCTATCCAAATGATAAAATATGCATACTTAATGCTGATAATGAAATAATTGCAGAAGGAATTTATGCTTTCGGTGGGAGAAAAATAATTTTCAGTAATGGAAAAATAGCCGAGAGTAATTCTGTACCAAAAAATATCCTGGCTGGACTGGCTTAGTTTCATTTCTCCCTGAAAAAGGATACAAACCACTGAAAAACAGTTTTTTCCGGCACATATCAATTTAAACGCACAACGTGATGAGCAATTTTTAAAAAAAACGCACATTTTGTTGTGCGTTTTTGTATTTTTACAAAAAAATACACTCAATATGCTTAGTCTTTATCAAAGATTTGAAATACAATTAGACAACTGCTCTACCAATTTTAAAAGATATTTGTATGAAAAACTACCCTGGGAAAGTCGTTTGCTGGGTATAACCGGACCAAGAGGAGTTGGCAAAACCACTATGATTCTTCAGTACATAAAGGAAAATTTAGATACCAAAAGAGCCCTTTATGTTTCGGCTGATGATATTTATTTCAGCGAACATAAGCTGATTGATTTGGCAAACGATTTTTATAAAAATGCCGGTGAATATCTATTTATAGATGAAATTCACAAATATGAAAATTGGTCAGTTGAATTGAAAAATATTTATGATGGGCTGCCTGAACTTAAAGTCATTTTCACAGGATCTTCAGTTTTAGATATTCTCAAAGGCAGTGCCGATTTGAGTCGACGAGCAATTATTTACAATTTACAGGGACTGTCTTTCAGAGAATACCTTAATCTGTTTCATAACTATAACTACCCTGCGAAAAGTCTGGAAGAGATTATTCAGAATAAAATAAAGCTCGAGGGTATTTCGCATCCACTTCCATTATTCAAAGAATATTTAAAGTGCGGTTATTATCCATTTGGAATGGAGCCGGATTTAAATATACGTTTAGGGCAAATCATCATCCAGACTTTGGAATCCGACATAACGCAATATGCAAATTTAAGCGTGAGCACCGGAAGGAAGTTAAAAAGACTTTTATCAATAATAGCTGAAAGTGTACCATTTAAACCAAATTTTACAAAAATAGCGGAGCTACTTGGAGTAAGCAGAAACTCAATGGATGACTACTTCTACTATTTGGAACAGGCAGGAATGATCGGCCAGTTAAGGGATGAAACGGGAGGTATAAGGGGATTGGGAAAGGTTGAAAAGGTTTATTTAGACAACACGAATTTAATTTTTAACCTTGGTGCTGAGCGTTCGAATACAGGCAATGTCAGAGAAACTTTTTTTTACAATCAAATGCGTGTAAATCAAGATCTTATATCAGCAAAAAGCTCAGATTTTATAATTAAAAATTATACTTTCGAAATTGGAGGTTCAAGTAAAAATCAAAAACAACTGCCAAAAGATGGAAATGCTTTTTTAGTCAAAGATGATATAGAATCCGGGCATTTAAACATCATTCCCCTCTGGGCCTTTGGATTAAATTATTAAGCCTTCAAAAATTACCAAAAAAATCCCCGAAGCTAATTAGCAGCGGGGATTTTGAATCTCTATAAAACTTTAATTTATTATCCTTTCAGTGCATTAACGATTGTGATACCAATTTGAGCAGGAGACTGCACAGTGAGAATTCCGCATTCGCGCATTACAGCATATTTAGCCTCTGCAGTATCGTCGTCCCCGCCTACAATTGCACCGGCATGGCCCATTTTGCGACCTTTGGGAGCTGTTTGTCCAGCAATGAAGCCTGCTACAGGTTTAGTGCCATGTTGCTTGATCCAACGTGCAGTTTCAATTTCCATTTGACCGCCGATTTCACCAATCATGATAATACCGTCGGTTTCAGGATCTGCCATGAGGAGTTGTACCGCTTCGATCATTGGCGTACCAAGGATAGGGTCACCACCGATTCCAATACAGGTTGATTGTCCCATACCTGCCTTAGTTACCTGATCTACTGCCTCGTATGTTAGGGTTCCTGATTTTGAAACGATACCGATACGGCCAGGACGATGAATAAAACCAGGCATAATACCTACTTTGGCTTCACCCGGCGTAATGATACCCGGACAGTTTGGACCGATGAGTCTTACACCTTTGTCTTTAATAAACTTTTTGGCTCTTATCATATCCTGTACTGGAATACCTTCGGTAATACAAACCACTAGTGCAATTCCTGCATCAGCAGCTTCCATAATAGCATCGGCAGCAAAGGCTGGCGGAACGAAAATGATGGAAACATTTGCTGCTTCTTTTCGAACTGCATCGTACACCGTGTCGAACACTGGTCGATCTAAATGTAAAGTGCCGCCCTTACCAGGGGTGATACCACCCACAACATTGGTTCCGTATTCGATCATTTGCTGGCCATGGAAAGAACCTTCTTTTCCTGTAAAGCCCTGTACAATGACTCTTGAGTGTTTATTTACTAATACCGACATGAAAAAATATTTTTAACAGGTTATGAATTGGTGCCGTACTTTATACAGCAGATGGTTTATTTCGATTTGCCCAAATGTAGGCATTTTTTTTTGGTTTACAAAAAAGGCTTCCATTATTAATTGAGCAATTTTTTCTTACTTTTTCTTTACAACAAAAATAAAAACATCTTCATCGTCTCTTTTCATTAGATGTTCCTCACGGGCAAACTTTTCAAGATTTTTGTCATCTGAACTGAGTTCCAATGCTTTTTCGCTGTCTTTTTTAATTTCACCTTTAAAAAAGCTCTGTTTGGTTTTCAACTCAGCCAAAGTACCCTGCAACTGAATTTGCTTGTAAAGGCTGTGCTTATCGAAAAATGTGAGCCAGAGCCCAAAAAAAACCAACACCACAACATATTTGTTCCGAAGTGGTCGGGGAAGTTTTGCCAATTTTTCTTTTATAAAGTTCTGTATCATATATCTGAGACTTTAAATTCACTGCAAAGTAAACATATTAAATGAATTTTGCCAAAAAACTAGCGAACAACTGCAAATTTAGTTACCAATTTTTGAGTTCCGTCATCACTCACCACAAAAACAAGATAAACTCCGGGGGCTGCTTTCTGCCCAAGGTAATTGTTCAGGTTCCAAACTGCCTGGCCTCCAAAAGCACGTTGCTCAAATACCAGATTACCACTGATATCGGTAATTTTAACATTAGCATCCTCTGCAAGATTTTTGATGGCAACTTCTGCGTCGTAATCGGGCCTTACTGGATTTGGAAAAACCAATACATTGCTTTTGTTCATAAAATTCACCGCATTAGTAGCCTCTGCCCTCAAACCTTGGAGACCTTTCTCAGTGGCTATATAAATCATTCCATAGGAACCGTCTACCGCAATTTTCGTGACCTTGTTACTAAAGAGTGGGCTATTTTCCTCATTGTAAAAAGCGAGCTGCTCGTAATTTTCAGCATCGAGTTGAAATAAACCATTATCGGTACCTATCCATTTTCTGTTGGCGCCATCGGCAGCTATGGTTCTAACCACCTCTGCTTCCAAAAGTCGGCCATTGAAATTATCGGGATTTATGATAGGTCTCAAACCGGGGCAATTGCTCTCTAAAACATTACAACTGTAAATTGTTACACCATTTGTAGTTCCCACCCACATAATGCCTTCCCGGTCGGCACATATCGAGGTTACGTTTCCGCCCAGATTACTGTTCGAATTATTGAGCGTAATGTGCCTGTCATCAGAAGCATCGTCTATATCGCTGCCCGGATCATAAACCGTCACTTGTCCGTCGCGGCGCATCAGCCAAAGATTGCCAAAGCGGTCGATATCCATATAGGAAAATTCGCTGTATGAAAATGGAAAGCTATTCCAGGTCCCATCTTTTTTCCAAAGTACAATGGGATCGAGCGTCAGATTATTGGCAATCCAAAGATTTTCATCCTCATCGAAAACAAGACCTGCTACCCTTGTGACGCCTGCATTTCCGGTAGCATAGCTGAGTGTAGTTCCCGCTGTTAAAGCATCGGTTATTTGTATAGAATCATCGGCAGTTATTCTTACAATACCACTCATAAGTGAGCCAAAATAGGCCGATTTATTTTTGGGGTGAACTGCTACCGAATTGATATCGTAAATCCCAATAAATTCCTGATAATTGCGCTCATTGAAATTTTCCCAGTTTCGATTACTGTAACGGTATGCACCGCCACGGTCGAACTGAGGCCCGAGCAGACTTCTTGTAGCGCCGGCACACCAAAGAGCACCAAAACTACTTACCGCCATATCGGAAATTCTGTTGGTAAATGGCCCTGGAAAACTAACCAGTTCTACAGATCCGCTTGGTAGTAGTCGTTTTAAGCCTCCATCACTTGCAGTCCAGAGCGTTGTGTTTCGGTCGAGTAAAGCATCGTAAACACTTCCATTTTGCTGCGGGTCGTAGTATTGTTTGATCAATTTCCCATCTAAATCTAACAAAAAAACAAAATTTGAGCCTGTAGCAATGCTGATAAATGTATTAAAAGGATTAAGCTGCATCTTTAAATTGGCATAGCCGCTGTAGCAGTATGGAAGCGTAATATTTTCATTGAAGTAAAAGGTTGTTATGTGAGACCAACTGTTACCGTTATAGACCATTACAGTATCGTTCACATCAGCGTAAAGCTTGCCTGACATCAGCGCCATAGAGCCTGAGTCATATGCATCGTTCAAAATGCCATTATTTGTCCCCGATCTTGACCAGTTGTTAAAATCGAGTAAATTAACAGTTAATGGGGCCGAGTATATTCCGTTTACGGTTGATAAAAAAAGTGAATTTCCCATTCGGGCCGAAGCTTTAACTTTCACATTTGGGGTAAAAGTTGTAAAACCAAACTCCTCCAATTCCATATCAAAATTCACCAGACCGAAATCGGTAGAGAAATAAACCATATTGCTATCGCAAAAAATATGCTTCACCGATTTGTCGCCGGTAATGATGGTGTTTTGTTTGATTGCCGGTTTATTTACAACTCTTCCACCACTTTTCATTAAATCTATGTTACCGTTTCGATAAGCTACAATGAGTGTATTGTAAGGTTTATTGAAGGATATTGTACTAATGCCCATATCGCTCAAACCCGTAATTTTATTATAAATACGCAAGGTAAAATCATCCAGATTATAACTGCTGATACTCAGTTCATTGGCAGCAAAAATGGTATTTTCGGTAGCTGTGACTGCCTGGGCATTGTTGTATGAAATAAAGGATTCCCAACTGCCAATATTTACAGATGGCTGTGCTAAAACTCTAAAAGTTAGCAACATTAGAAACAGAAAGATATTTTTACGAGACATCATTTATCATTTTAATGGTTACAAAGATAATGATTCTTTGCAAATCGTTGAACAGGGCATAAAAAATAGGACAACACCCAGCCGGCATTGCCCTATTTCTCCTTTGTTTATTGTATCAAAAGCTATAAAAGCTTAGTTAATATAATAACGTAGCCTATTTCAAAAATGTTGGCTCAGAAATTATTTTTGAGATTTTTTAATATCATTTTCTACCTCAGTTACTTTTTTGGTTTGTTCGTCAACTTCAGTCTTTTTCTTTGCTTTTTCCGCTATTTTAAGTTTGATATCTTCATCGGCCTTTTTGATATTTTCCTCCATTTTACGGATAGTTTCCTTGTAGTCTAGGATATCTTTCTTACGTTTTTCCTCTTCTTTTTCAATATCTTTGTAGTCTGCTTGAAGTTTTTTAAGGATTTTCTCCTGTTCTTTCAGTAGTTCTTCGAGTAAATCGGCCGAAAGTTTATCTGAAAATTTTTCAAGAAGTTTACGTGCAACATCAAATTGCTTTGAAAATTCTTTCTGAGAAAGAAAGGTAACACCCAAATTGAACCAAACTGTAAGTTCCGATCCTTTTTCGGTTTCGTCAATACGGGCAATGATGTCAACTGTATTCTCGCTCATTTCCTTAATCAGCGCATCATCTGTAAAAACTTCTTTATCTTTCTTGTTGTAATCTGTTTTGCCTTTATAGCTTTTGATGAAAGACTCCCAGGTATCTCTTACTTTGTCAGCGCTGGTGTTTGGAATATTAAGTACAAGTGCAGGTTGAGATCCTTTGCTGCAGGTACGATTCTCTTCCTTCAGGGCAGTTTTTACCTGAGCCGAGGCGAATGAAAGGAAAAACATAAAGATGATTGCCGAAAGAAAAAACTGTTTCATAAGCACATTTTTTTTAATTTGTTTTAAAATCTAATGTTAGGAATTCAGCGAAGATATCCAAAAACTTTACCAAATCGAACACAATATAAAAAAATTCTGCTTTATTAACTTTTCGTTAGAAGAAAAGCCTGCAGAAAAATTCTGCAGGCTCAATTAAACCCAAATCCGTCATTAGAAATTCTATTACAACCCAAAATTGCTTTGAAACTAAGCACTTACTCGTTTTTTCGAGCTTGAAATAGGTGTGACTATTCCTTCACCCGAAAAAACTGTGTGAGCCCTTATTTCCTTCGCACTTTTGGCCTTCATTACGAACTCTAATGACGGAATTGGGTTAAAAAACAAAAGCACCGGAATCTCCGATGCTTTTTATATTATAAGTTACTTCATTAACTTCAGTGCTGGTGGGCATTTTTTCTCCAAAAGCGGATCTAAATCAGATTGTAATTTTTTGTAAGTTTCCTGCTGTCCTGCTAGGCATTCATTCATCTGGATTTCAAGGGCAACCACATCATTAATAAGATCAACATCTGTATTTGTAAATTTCAGCATTTCGCTTTTTTCTTCAAATTCCCGGTAAGACTTTACACAGGAGCAAATTGAGTCCACTTCTTTTGAAAAATCTTTCTTTTCGGGATTTTCAACAGTTTTCTGTTTGCAGGATACTATAATTATAGCGAAGGTTAAAAGAAAGAATAAAAAGCGCATGATTTAAGTTTAAAAGGGACTATTGTTTTTTGACAAATTTCAGATTACTGACATTATTTGATTGTTGTACTCGGATAATATACAATCCTGGACTTAAGTTGTGAATGTCCATTTCAAAAGGAAGATTGCTGCTGTGATATTGAACAATCTCCTTGCCAGAAGCGTCAATGATAGTAATTATTTCTGCAATAAGCGGATATGCAGCACTTAAACTAATAAATTCGCTAGCAGGATTTGGATAAAGCTTCAAGTTATTTTCAACTGTAACCTGATGGACGGACACAACAGTAGGTACATTAAATGTCAACACTGTATCGCAATTATTGGCATCAATAACTGTAACTGTATAATTTCCACCAATTATCCCGGATAAGTCTTCTGTCGTCTCTCCATTATTCCAAATGTAGGTATAAGGCGCTGTCGCTCCCTGTACATCGAGATTTATTGCGCCATCATTGCCTAAGGTTTCGAAGCTGATCTGAGCTGAAATATTGTAAGGAGCAGGTTCGGTTATAGTAGTAGCATTTGTGGCACTGCAGCCATTTGCATCTGTAATAGATAAGTTGTAAGTGCCAGCAGAAAGACCGCTTATATCCTCTGTCGTTGCATTATTTGACCAAATAAAACTGTATGGCGAAGTCCCCCCATTTGCATTTAAATTGATTGAGCCATTAGTTTCATTATTACAGGAAATATTGGTCGGCTGTAAATTCAGCGAAAGTGCCGAAGGTTCTGATACCGTAACTGAACGGGTAGCAGAGCAAGCATTTACATCAGAGACACTCACCGTGTAAATGCCAGGTGCAAGATTATTTAAATCTTCAGTAGTAGAACTATTAGACCAGATGAAACTGTATGGAGGAATGCCACCACCAGCACTGAGGTCTATTGAACCCAAGCCGCTTGCATTACAGGGCAAATCTGTTACAGATACAGTTGTACTGAGCGAAGTAGGCACCGTAATTGTAGCAGATTCCTGAGTAGTACAGCCATTGATATCAGTTATGGTAACAGCATACAGCCCTGGAGTAAGATTCAAAATATCTTCTGTCGTTGCATTGTTGGACCAAAGATAAGTATAAGGAGCGGTAGCGCCACTTACTGATAAATTAATACTTCCCGAACCACTTCCATTACAGAGCAGATTTGTCACATTGGCATTCACATTGAAAGCTGAAGGCGTAGAAACAGAAGTACTTAGCACCTGCGTACATAAATTGGCATCTGTTACTGTTACAGTGTAAGTGCCAGCATTGAGATTTGTTAAATCCTCAGCACTTGATCCATTTGACCAGTTAAATGTATATGGCTGCACTCCACCATTCATCGTCAGATTGATTGAAGCATTGGACTGAGCGTTACAAAGCGGATTCTGTGTTTGTGTTAAACCGCTGAGTGCAGCAGGCGAAGTTATCGTAAATGATTCAATTCGGCTGCAGTTGTTAGCATCGACAATTGTGACTGTGTATAAACCAGCGTTTAGCGAACTTAAATCCTGGGTAGTTGCTCCATTGGACCAGCTGTAGCTATATGGACTTTGAGCACCGCTCACTGTAAGATCAATTGAGCCACTGGAAGTTCCAAAACAGCTTAGATTGCTTTGAGTGGCATTGGCGATAAGCTGACTTGGCTGAGTTACAGTAAAATTAAACTGTGTGCTACAAACAGCATCTGTGACCGTGACTGTATAATTCCCTGCCAGAAGATTATTAGCCGTAGCATTTGTTTGCTGACTGGCATCATTCCATAAAAAGCTCGGTGTTCCTGATGGCTGCGATACCAAAACGGTAGCTGAACCGTTACTATTTCCATTGCAATTGACATTTGTGACATTGCCGGCGCTGAGGGTAATAAGTGATATATTTGCTGTGACAGAGGCAGAATCGAGACAGCCTGCCGACAGGTAGTAATACTTTATGCTTTGAATACCCGAACCGGCAAGCGCAGTGCGCAGTGTGTCATTTACTACTCCATTACCAAAGTAATATCCACCAGCAGGTGTTGCTCCACTCAAAGGAATATTATTGATTCCACAAGCAGTTATCGATGGCTGATTCCATTGTACATCCTGGGTACTGAAAATATTGAGTGAATCCCTGATCTGACAACCGTACACATCGGTCGCGGTATAAATGATTATATTATTTTGATTTACCGTATAAATTGCAGAATCTGCATTGCTGCTAATATTTTGCAAAGGCGATTGCCAGCTATGGGAAACAATGGAATTTGGTTCTTTGAAAACCAGATTCCAGGCAGATACAGAACCTAAATCGCCATTTGCAAGATCGGTCACCTTCAAGTGCCAGGTACCATTAGCAGGGCCTGTAAACTGATTAAAATTACCCATTGGCAAGAATGCTCCGGTAAATGGCACAGAAGCTAGTGTAATTGGATTTAGGGCATTCATCCTAAAAACTGTATTGGTGTAAGCGGTTCCGGAACCACCTAACAATTCGGATAACAAGGTTTTTGAACCATTTGGTGCAACAAGCTCGATACGAATATCAGCAATGTACTGATGGCTCAGATTTGCAACTTCAATCGAGACGAGCTGTGAGGCAAAGCCTGCTGTGCCGCTAACCGTAAGTGGTATCATTATACCATTTGCATTACCATCGGGAATTGCTATTGGTAGCCCTGTATAATTTATAGCTGGAAGATTATTAATACCCAGTCCATTTGCAATTGCATCTGAAAAAATGACAGCATTATTTGACAGACATACTGTGTCATTGGCTGTATTTAAGGCTGCTGTTGGATTTTGAGATATAATTATTACCGAATTAGTATCATTGTCCACATTAACATCTCCACCGGATAAAGCCAGAAAAGCATCGACAAAGTATTGTCCCGGAACTGTCAAATTAAGCGCATCGCTAAAGGTAAAATTCATATTAGCACCCTGTGCCAAAGATCCTGAACTAATGGTATCGCTAAGCAATAGCGCCTGAGGCCCGCTGGTTCTCATAGACAAAATCAAGGGTGTAGTTGAAAAATTGACATCTACAAATCCCACATTTGCAATATTGACCTGTGCTATTGAGGCGGAAGTAAAGCAGTTGGTGGACAAAGGATTGAGAATTTGTTTCAGTTCAAGATCCGCTGCGCTCGAATTGAAGAGCATTATGTTATCGAGATGTAAATCACAATCTCCATCGGCACTGGCTCCGCTGTATGCTCTAAAACCTATTATGATATCCTGACCATTGAATTGTGCTAATGAGATGACCACAGCCTGTAGATTTTGATTCCAACCTTCGCTAATATCAAAAGAATCAATTTTAAAATAACTCAATCCACAATTTGTTGAAACCATTACATCCAAACGATCATCCGGCCCAAATGTATCTGCAGTCAGCGAAAAAGGTGCAGTAACTGCCGCATCGAAGGTTAAAAGGGAATTTGAAGCTGCCCTCATTTTTTTGGCAATTATCCAATTGTAAGCTCCTGCAGTATTGAGATTGATACGTGCTGTAACATTTCCTCCTCCACCCAATCCGCTGGCCGAAGCCCAGGAACTGTTTGTTATTGTAGGATTAAGCCCTGTTGCTTCGTTCCAATCGGGAAAAACAGTATTTAAATTAGTTCCATTGTATGCACTAAAACTTACAGAGGAAGGCAGGGCAATAGGGGCTTCATTGCTAATAATTATGGGTGCAGCAAGTGTGTCATTAGCAGTATTCTGATCTTCAGCAAAATAGGCTGCACAACGGAAGGTATAATTTCCGTAAGCAGACATATTGATAGTTCCTGCATCGTACAATAGCGATTGAAGTGACCCCAAAGGGCCACCCACCATTGCATTATCATTAATTTGTGTTAAAAGTTGTGTATTTAGGGCTCCACTTATATCTACCTGAATAAAAACTGGATAAGATCCGAAATCATGTGCCTGGCCAGCGAGATTTTTGATACGAACACGAACATTCTGATTATTTGTAAAACAGCCAGAATTATTTGTAGGTTGAATGAGTGCCTGCATTTCAATATCAAAAAGTACCAATGAAAACTCATCAGCGCCGATATCGGGAACTGTTAAGGAGCGAACATCTCCATCGATGTCATCCGTTATCCATGTAATTCCTGAGAAAGAGGCAGCACTGTCTAAATCGGGTGAAAGGCAGTGTAAATTTGTAGCACTTATAAACTGAGGATCGATGGCAAAAGAATTTAAATCAAAACCTGTGGCTGTTCTCCAGTTGGATAGTAATGCATGATTTGTTGTTGCTGTTTGTCCTACAAATCCATTTGAAGGAAAAGGGCAATAAAAGTCGTTACGATTTGAAATGGAACCTGCAGCAGCTATTGATGTTGTTGGTCCAGTTATACAATAATGAGCAGGATTACCTGCCTGATTGGGCGTGATGTTGGAAAGAATATTGTTGCGAACATTTACAATTGGTCCCGATTGTACCACATCCAAACAGGTGGTTGTTACGTTAGGAGACTGTGAACCATCTAGTTGTATGGAGTTAAAATCTACATTATAAACTGTGGTATTGGTAACAACAGTTAGCGGCTGGATACTGATACCCTTTACCAATTTGCTTGTCAATTGAACTGTAGTGTACGCGTGGGAGATATCGTAAACAAAATTGTTAAACACATTAGCAGTGGCAGCAGCAACCAGGGTTATTCTAATACCTGATGCTATTTGTGTAGAAGCAGTACCACTATTTCTTACACCTGATACTTTATTGTGGGAAATCGTATTTGTCCCGGCAGCATTTTGCACAAAAATTCCATCTACTGCATTACTAACAGAAACATATTTCACCGTATTGCCACGAACAATGATGTTTGAAGAGTTTAAAACCTGAATGGCCGCTGTTGTGGTGGTCAATGTAGGGTTCCCAATGGGATTCGCTGCACTAAGACCAACAGTACAGTTACGTATTATGGTTCCGTCATTTCTGATTGTTGTATTGGATAAATCTCTGATTCCTACATAAGATCTTAGTACGGTTACGGAATCGACAATATTAAAACTATTTGCACCAGTAATGTTTGTAGGAGCGGTTGATGCATGAATATAAACGCCCACATTAGAATTATAGCTGTTACTTAATGTGATATCAGCATTTTTAATTCGACAATTTCTTGAACCATTAGTTGCCGATGCATTTCGGATATAGTAGCCAAATTCGATGTTTTCCTGAGCGGTGGGTACAGATGTTGGTGCAGAGATATCGATGCCATCGAATGTAATGTAATCGGCCCCATTAATAAGTACAGCAGCATCGGAAGTTGTTGTACCTCTTGCGGGAATGATTACAGGATTAGCACCTGCACCGCTTTTAACGAAGGCAATGGTATCTGTTACTGTACCTCCGGTATTGATACTTAATAAAGATTCATTGTGAACAGAACCGGCTGCTATCTGAAAGTTAACAGGTCCCGATACGCCGAAATTATTCAGATAGTTGATTGCAGCAGAAAAAGTGTTAAAATTGGATCCGCTTGCAGGTATTGTCGCCGAAGTAGGTAATGCAGTATTTATGGTATAAGCCCCGTTTAAAGGTCCGCCAGTTGAAGAAATCAAGGCAATATCATCTATACTTGCAGGGGAATTATTGGTACCTGTCGCATCATTCTGCCAGGTAAAAATTAATCGAAAAGTTGTTCCCGCTAAAGCCTGTGGTAATATGAGATTAACGTTCGTGTAAGCAGAAAGATTACCTGCATCAGAATACACCAAGGACGCACCAGTAAGCGTAGAAGAACTTGAAGCAGGAACATTTGCGACTGGAGTTACAGAAGTTGGCGCCGTATATACTAATAATCTATCAAAAAATGGTTCGCCAACACATTTAATTTTAAATGATAGATTTATAAGTGTTTGCCCAGCAGGAACCGTTATATCGCGATAAAAATGTGATGTTTGGACAGAACTTGGCGTGTATAAAAAGTTTGTTCCATTATTTGAAACATAGGCCGAATTTACACCAGTAGCAGGACCAGCCGTACTGCCGATAACCCAGGTATTCACCGTAGAATTAACGACAGTCCAGCCATTTCCTGAAAATCCACCCGCATTTTCAAATCCACCCTGAGCTGTGGGGATGTGAACTGTTTGTGCCGAAAGCGCAAAAGTTGTGCTCAGAAGTATCATCAAAAAAAATAAGCGCCTCATATCTCACATTTATTTTATAATCAATCGTTTGGTCATACTAACTCCATCTTCACCCAGGGCATTAACATAGTAGAGACCAGGCATTAGATTTTCTAAATTCATCTTATCAACTGCTTTTAACCTAGTTTCAAAGACAATCTGACCAAGCGCGTTTCTTATAATAACGTTGTAATTCTGAATTTGTCCACCGTTAACATTAAATTGAATCTCTCCACTTCCCGGATTAGGATAAAGCACAAAGCTAATATTTTCATTGGAAGATTCTATTGTATTTTGTTCATTCGATGCTGAATTCAGTACATCATTTTCTGTTTTATCTTCGTCAGGCGTTGTCGTCTCGCTTGTTTCTGCGAGTAGCGCTGTGGGACATCTGCTTAGAGACATATACATCATTGGACTTGATCCGCAACCATTTACCGTCATTACTGACATAGGTCCACCACCGAATGACGGGTTAACCTGAATTCTGACAGTATCTGATGTATTGGAATTCAAAATCACAATACCTGAAGGGAAAGTCCATATTGGATAATCAACTCCCGAATAGCTATCGATATAATAGCTTACTGTATCACCTGGACAAAGCGAAGTAGGTCCGAATATGGTATTAGGAATTGCCGCAGCTATACCTATTGACTGTGTATCAACCGGAGCAGAGCCACAAGAGCTACTTGGCAGTACAGTTAAAGTACCTGTTGTGTAATTCATTGCAAAGTTCACCGTAATTGTAGAAGTACCCTGTCCCGAAATTATTGAAGCAGCACCCGACATGGTCCATGTAAAGGTTGTCGCTCCTGCCCCACCGTTGATGGTATATGTATTTGCCTGTCCGGGGGTAATACAGGCCGGACCAACAACAGTGGCAGCCTGTGGTAGTGCCGAAACATTAAGTGTACGTATCGCAGGGGCACCACAACCGAAGGCTACAGTCACAGATACGGTACCACTTGTAAATCCATTTGGATAGGCAATCTGTACACTACTTGCACCATTTCCTGTAATAGTAGAACCAATTGGCGCAGCCCAGGTATAAGACAACGCACCTGATACTACAGGGATACTATATGTCGCCGCAGAACCATTGGTAAATCCGCAAACGGCAACCGGACCAGTGATTACACCTACAGTGGCAGACTGTGCACTGATGAGATTCAACGCTCTTTGTGGACTTATGGCACAACCATCGCTATGGGCTAATCTCAACTGACCTCCGCTGAAACCAGTCTGGAAGAGCACAAAAACTGTATCATTACCTTGTCCAGTCTGAATTGTGGCACCTGCAGGAACAGTCCAAATATAATTTGTGATGCCACTTACGGTAGGTGTGGTATATCGAACAGGATTGCCCGTGCCGATAAAGTTACAAACATTAGTTGGACCAAATATTGCAGTCGGAGCTGGCAAAGAAGAGGCCGCAACTGCCAATGATACCATAGGTGTACTTCCACAGTCGTTGACTGCCATCACAGTTATATTACCTGAAACAAAGTTATTGAATTGAACAGTAATCGTATCATTCAATGGGTCTCCAATGATAGTTGCGCCCGATGGCATACCCCAAATATAATAATCAGCACGGTTAGATGAATCAACGGTGTAAATTTGTGTCGTGGCAGTACAAACTGTTTGATTACCGTTTATCCCTGCTGGTGTTGCAGGTGCTGCATTTACATAAATTTGATTTGTGGGAGATACACCGCAGCCATTTCGGGCATACACTTCAACCAAACCACCAACAAAGCTTTGACTGAATTTAATTAATACACTGTCATTTCCTTGACCCGTTAACACTACCGAAGCAGCAGGCGCTGTCCAGAACAAGGTAGAACCTATGCTGCTATTTACTGTAAAAAGCTGTCTTTGATCGAAATAGCCACAAAGCGGAGCAATCACAAATTCTGGCATATCAGGAATAAGATCAACATACAAGGAATCTGGAGTTGTTGGTCCGCAGCTTGTATTACCTGACACAATTATATACCCATTAGTAAATGTATTACTGTCAATTTGTACAAAAATCTTATGCCCGTCAGGATTACCAATGATAGTCATTCCATCAGGTAGTAACCAATTGTAACTCGTGATTCCAGGTATAGAATCAACTTCATATTTGACAAAAGGCAGACTTAAAGAATCACATAGCACATCAATACCTCTTATTGTACCAGATATGGTTGGCACGTTGGTGTTCACAATTACTGTATCAGATTTGATACAACCATTAGCATCCATTACAAAGTAAA
>CAMDAB010000072.1 GCA_945888475.1 Saprospira grandis DSM 2844
AATGGGCGTTGGCATTGCAGGCAAATTTTTTCAGGAAGATTTGATTTGTTGTATTTAATCTTCTGCTCCGTTTTCTTCATCCTGGTATTTTTTCTTCTTTTTGATTGGTTCAAGTCCGGCTAGTACAATTACAATTTCACCTTTTATCTTTGATGGTGTTGAATTGAAAAAACCGAAAAGCTCTTTTACTGTACCCCGATGTTTTTCTTCAAATTTTTTGGAAATCTCACGGCATACAACCGCTTTTCTGTCGGCACCGCAAAATTCAACCAACTGCTCCAAACATTTTAGCAGGCGGTGGGGCGATTCGTATAAGACAACAGTATTTTCCATAACAGCAATGTGCTGAAGTCGCGTTTGTCTCCCTTTTTTTTGTGGCAAAAAGCCTTCGAAATAAAAGCGGTCGCAAGGCAATCCAGAGCTAACGAGCGCAGGCACAAAGGCCGTAGCGCCAGGCAGAGTCACAATATCTATTTCAGCTTCGATACAGGCTCTCGCCAGTAAAAAACCCGGATCGGAGATACCCGGAGTTCCAGCATCGGAAATCAAAGCAATTTTTTTTCCGTTTTTCAAATCATTGATAACCTGGGCAACTGCCTGATGTTCGTTGTAGGCATGATGCGACCTTAAAGGAGTTTGAATGCCGAAGTGTTGCAAGAGCGGTTTAGATGTTCTGGTGTCCTCTGCAAGGATATAGTCCGATTCGTTGAGTGTTTTTACTGCACGAAAGGTCATGTCTTCCAGATTTCCGATGGGTGTTGGTACCAAAAAAAGCATTATGTAAGTTCTTTGTTTGATTCGTAATTGACAAATAATATAATTTGATTATTTCTTTTTAGAAAAGCCATAATGAAAAATGAATTTCATTTGTCAAAAATATGTAATTTGGCATCTTATTAGCACTTTTGTTACAATTAAATTAACAACAAAAAACATTTTGAATATGAGATTATATTTTGGGACTATCTCACTACTTTTTATTTCGATGTTTTCAATGGCTCAGGATGCCGGCCGCTGGCAGCAAAGTTGTAAATATTTTATGGAAATTGACATGGACACCAAAAAACATCAGTTTAAAGGTACTCAAAAGTTAATTTATTATAACAACTCTCCGGATGAATTGAAAAAGGTTTTTTATCATTTGTATTTCAATGCCTTTCAACCCGGTTCGATGATGGATGAGCGTTCGCGCAGTCTGCCTGACCCCGATCCACGCGTAGGAAGTCGAATTTCTAAGCTAAAAGCTGAAGAATATGGCTGGCACAAAATAAAAGTTTTGAAGCATAATGGCAAATCTGTAAAATTTAATGTTGAAGAAACAATACTTGAAGTGACTTTGGCCGAACCTATTAAACCTGGAGCTGCCGATACTTTTTATATGGAATTTGAATCGCAGGTGCCAATTCAGGTACGAAGAAGTGGTCGCAACAGTGCCGAGGGAATAGATTATTCCATGTCGCAATGGTACCCAAAAATGTGCAATTACGATTATCAGGGCTGGCATGCAAATCCCTATGTCGGCAGAGAGTTTTATGGAATTTGGGGCGATTTCGATGTGAAAATTACCTTGCCAAAGGATTATATCATTGGTGGCACTGGCTATTTGCAGAATAAAAATGAAATTGGATATGGATATCAGGATAAAGGAATCAATCCTGACCATAGCAAAAAAGAAAAGTTGACCTGGCATTTTTTCGCTCCCGCTGTGCACGATTTCTTTTGGGGTGCCGATCCTGATTATGTTCATGACAAAGTTAGCCTCAACGATTCGACAGAGATTCATTTTTTCTATCAAAATGAGGCAGATTTTGTACAATATTGGAAACAGGCAGAGGAAACGATGCTCAAAGCTTTTAAATTTATAGGCAAGACTTATGGCGATTACCCCTATCGTCAGTATTCTTTTGTACAAGGTGGCGATGGAGGAATGGAATATGCGATGGGAACGCTCATTACAGGTCGCAGACCTTTTCCTTCTTTAGTTGGTGTGATGGTACATGAACTGATGCACAACTGGTTTCAGATGTTGATGGGATCGAATGAGGCTTTGCATGCTTGGATGGATGAGGGATTTACTTCTTACAGTTCGGAAGTTGTTAATGACCATCTTTTTGGCAAGGGTAATACAAAGAGTTCAGAAACAAATATTCACAATGATGCTTACCTTGGATATTTCAATGTATCACAGTCAGGTATTGAAGAGCCGCTCAGCACACATGCCGATCATTTTATGACCAATACAGCTTATGGTATCGCATCATACAGCAAGGGAGAAGTTTTTCTGCATCAGTTGGAGTATGTCATAGGTAAAGAAGCCTTCGATAGGGGAATGCTCGATTATTACAAAAACTGGCGATTCAAACATCCAAATCCCAATGATTTTATCAGGATAATGGAAAAAGCATCTGGCGTTGAGCTCGATTGGTATAAGGAATATTGGGTCAATAGCATTCATACAATTGATTATTCAATTAAAGCAGTTTCTGTAGACAAAAAAGATACAAAAGTTATACTGGAAAGAAAGGAATGGACCGAAAAGGAAAATAACGTCAGAAATGGTCGAATGCCAATGCCAATTGACCTTGTGATCGAGTACAAAGATGGAAATGAAACTAAAAAGGAATGCTATTACATACCTCTTGACTTGATGCGTGGCGAAAAAATTGATGAAGGCTATTACGGCAAAAGAAATATCCTTAAAGATTGGTGGTGGACACACAAAACTTATGAATTTGAAATCCCTATGAAATTTAAAAACATTGTCAGTATTACAATTGACCCCTCAAAGCGATTGGCAGATATAAACGATGAGGATAATGTTTGGAAACAAACAGAGTAAAAGTTCTAAGGCTGTCATTTTTTGATGGCCTTTTTTGATGAAATTTTGAAACAAGAAATTTGATGAAATTTTATTTTGGTTGCTTTATTTTGCTGCTATTTCTTTGTCGGCTCAATGCGCAGGATGTTCCTTGCAATGAAGACAATTCACTTTTATTTGATGATGCAAAAGTGCTGAAATCGGCTGAAAGAAAAAAAATAAAACAACGATTAACTAAACTGAATGATAGCTTATCCATCAAAATTTATGTTGTTTTTGTCGACAGTTTGAATGGTGTAGAAAAGGAAATTTATTTGAAAAAAATATTAGAAGAGTGGAATATTTTGAATGATCCAAAAGCTAAAGAGCTCTTGGTTTTAACAGTAATTGCCGACAAAAAAATAATGATAGAGGCAACTAAGGCAATGAGAATAAAATTTACCGAAACTGCAGCACTCGATATAATGAACAATATACTTGCCCCCGCAGCTGAAAAAAAAGAATACAACAAAGGTGTAAATAACGCAATTGATGAGATTCTAAAATACTTAAATGGATATTATTCGGGAGGAGCTTATAGCCCAAATTACGATCACAGTCTCGATAGGAAGTGGTACCTTCTTCAAAGCTACGATCGAATTAGTTTAATTATTATTCTTGCAATGGCCCTTATTTTTAATGCCATTGTATATGTTAAATTCCTGTCTAAGCCATTGGGAATTTATTTATTGTACCAGACCTTATGGCATGCGCTTGGTTCGCTCAATATCTTTTTTTATACAATATTGATCATGAAAGATCTCGACCCGGATTTTTCAGTTTATTTTTTCAATGTGTTATTTGTAGTACTTCAAATCATTGTTCTAATTAAATCAGAAAGTATGCTTAGTGCGAAAAAATACTTTAGGGCCTCCTTAGCATTGTTTGTGGTTTCATGGTTTTTAACTGTTTTAGGAATTGTTTACGTAAACTACTCAGAGATAAATCATTTGCAAGGTTTTTTGCCATATATTTATTATGGTTTTTTGTTTAATTTTATATTATTTTCCTTAGGATTGATAATTTTGTTTTGGAGAAATACTAAGAAAGCTAATTAGTCTAAGATTTGTTTGAATTTTTTCCGCTAAGTTATTTAGATACTTTTTTGACAATTAATTTACAGAAATATGAGACATTATCTCCTTTTGCTTTTATGTTCATTTATATGTATAAATCTTTATGCACAGGCTGTTTTACCCAAGCCTGATCAGTATTATTCGGTGGTGGATAAAGCTTCTTTACTCAAAACAGATGAATTTCAATTACTAAGTAAAAAACTGGACTCCTTCAAAAGGCAGACAGAGCATGAGTTAGTTGTGGTGATAATTCCTAGTTTGGGCTCATTGATGACTATTGAGGAATATGCAAATAAACTATTCAATAATTGGGGAATAGGACAAAAAGAGAAAAATAATGGTATTCTTTTGCTGCTTGCTATCAATAATCGCAAAATGCGGATTGAAACCGGCTACGGAATAGAAGATAAAATTACCGATACTGAAGCTGCCTATATTATTGACAATATTCTCAAACCAAATTTTAAAACCGGAAATTTCTATCAGGGTTTAGTATTAGCCAGCGATTTTCTTATCAGTGAACTTTCGTCCGATGTCAGTCATAAAAATTATTTCGACACGACTGAGAGCAATTCCAGTACCTATAAATTTAACAAACCTGTTCCTTTCAATAGAAAAGATAGTATCAATCCTTGGATTGTTTTTGTAATTTCTTTTTTATCTCAATTGATTTTTGGCATCATACTCTACAGATACTTTAAGAAAAAAAAGATGAAAGAACAAGCTTCTAATATTTTGGTAACAATTGTAACTACTAATCTTTTCTATATTATTTTTTTATTTTCTTTTTGTATGATATCATTCGAAGCGAATCTTTTGTATTCAATAACAAATAAAGTTCTTTTTTTAAGTGCTTTATTTTGTGCTGCAATCTATGGATGGCATTTATTACCAAAAAAAGTTAAAAAAATTATTGGCATAGTGTTTATTCAGCTTTTAAATTTTACACTAAGTGCATTTCTCTCTGTGATACTGTCTATGCTTATACTAGTATTTGGGGGTTCTTACAATGCTTTTCTCACGGTTTGTTTTATTCTAACAGCGTTTTTATATATTTTAAGTTTAATGCTAAAATTAGGGGATGCAGCATTGGAATCTATTAGTAATGGTTCTGGTTATAATTATACAAATAATAATTCAAGTTCATACAGCGATTCTTCCTCATACAGCGATTCCTCCTCAAGTTATTCAGACAGTAACTACGGTGGTGGCAGCTCAGGTGGAGGAGGTGCATCGGGCAGTTGGTGATAAGACTTAATTAAACTTTACTCATTTAAAGTTTTCTTTGCAGTACTTTCTAGGACATAGCTGTTAAATTCTTTCTCATCTGTTTCCATAGGGCAATGTCCAGCGCCATCAAATTTTTTAAGTTTTGCTGATGGAAACTTTTTTATGAAAGATTCACCAACCGACAAAGGCACCCATTTGTCATTTGTACCCCAAATTAGGTAAACTGGGCACTTTATTTTGCGATAATCTATTTCCGGGCCTTTTTTGCTGTAAAGAAATCCTTCAATCACTGCGCTGCCAGAATTTTTGAGCATAAATGGGCGCAGATAACCTGCAGCAGCTTCCTTGTCAACTTTTTGCCCATATGCCGATGCCAACAAATTCTCAAATTTATGCTGTTTAAAATAATAAGCACCTGCAATCACATCGACCCAGCGTAGCAGGGGAGGATATTTGAACACAAAAGCCATTATATTTGCACCAATGCTTCTTTTGCTATTTTTTCCCATGCTTCCAGCACCATCCACCAGGTAAACGGCAGTTGTTTTTTCAGGTTTTAGTCCAGCCATATCCCAGGCTACTCCTGCACCCATAGAGTGACCAAAAACAATAATGTTTTCTTTGCCAAGTCCAATATTGTCCAATAGTTTCCAAATATTTGCAGCATGTGCACTTGAACTATGGTCGAAAGCGTTTTTGTCTTTTTCTGAAAAACCGAAAGCAGGTAAATCGACAGAAATTACCTGATATCCAGAATCGGCAAAAACCTGCTGATTTTTTCGCCAACTAAAGGTTGAACCCGAAAAACCATGCAAGAGTACCATTGTTCCTCTGATACTGTCACTGGGTTCGAATTGTCTGTAATGCCATCTTTTGCCATCAATGCTCATAAATTTACTTTCTGCAAAAGGCGGATTTTTAAAATCAACTTTTTGTTGATTTACCGGCAGCAAATAAGGCAAAATACTTAACAGCACAAAAAGTGATAAAAGAACGATTGCACAGATTTTTAGAAATTTTAAGAATTTGCGTTTCATTTGATAATCGGTTATTCGCTGAATTTAGTTGAACAAAGTTAATATTATTTAATTTATCGCTGTTCCGTCAGATACAAAATAACATTCTTTCCTATATCCTCTTTTCTCTCTCCGCTCTATTTCTTTCCTCTTTCATCTTTCTCCCGATAGCTATCGGGATTTCATCTTTAAAACACTATCTTGCGAAATATTTTGCACAACAGTTCGTTTTTTAATACTGATGAAGACGCCAAGCCTCGATCTTTTCAATTTTATTCATGCTATGTCATCGGCCGAGAAAAGGTATTTTAAAAAAGATACCCGCGACAGCAACACGCTCGACCTTTTCGATATTATCAATGAGATGGAAGCATATGATGAAGAACTTGTCAAAAGCAGGCTCAAGGACAGTTCCTTTGCCGGGAATCTAAAAGTGCATAAAAACAGGCTTCAACAGATTTTACTAAAAAATCTGCGTAGTTTTCATGAAGAAAAAACAGCTCAAAGCCGAATCAGAGTTCTAATTGATAATGCGGAGATTTTTCAGAAAAAGAAAATGTACGAGCAGGCCATGTCTCAGCTCGATAAGGCAATTCAATATGCTGAGATTTATGAGGAATATGAACTAAAACTTCAGGCCTTGGGAATTAAATCTAAGTTATCTTCAAATTTAACTGATTTTGAACCTTTCAACGTGAATGTTTTAACTGACATGGCTTATTGTGTCAGACAAATTCAAAATTTTATTCATTTAGCCGCTGTAAATGAGAAAATTCTTCAAACGGTTAATTTGTCAACATTGTCAAAAACTGCGCAAATTGAAAAGATTGAATCAATTCTGAATGCTGAAATTCATGAAAAAGGAGCGGATCCAATCAGTTCACAAGCTGAAAGGTTATATCTGCATACAAATGCAATCATAAGTGATTTGAAGGGAGATTTAATAACTGCTTGTCGTTTGAGCAAAAAAATAGTTGACAATTTAGCATCTAATGCCTATTTGGTTGAGGAGAAAAATGAACTGTTCCTAAATGCAATTATCAATTATTTAGATTTTTGCTGCAGACTGCCTAATTCCGCAAAGGAATTTATTATTTATGTAGAAAAGGCCGAATCTCATGCTTCGATATTCGAACAGCTGCAGCCTAATCTGCTCAATATTTACTTTTCATACCTTGTTTTGTTGCGTAAAGAACATCAATTCGAAACAATGACTGCGCTGTACGAACTTAAAATAAAAGTACTGATTGAAAAATATAGCCTTGAATCTTCCTATCTGACGGCAAAAGCTCAATTAATGATTTTGGAAGCAAATTTCGCACAACAAAATCATGAAGCTGTCGGCGAGCTTTTACATAAACTTTTAAATAGTAAAAAAACAGTACCAAAAGAATTTCTGATTGCAGTGCAAATCGTGGAATTATTGCATAACTATGAAAAGTATCATTTTGATTTTCTTGAAAATATCATTTTGAATATTCAGAAAAAAATCAGAAAAATGAACATAGAATCGAGATTCATCGAAAATCTTTTGAATCTTTTCCTCAAAATTGCAAAAAGCAATATTTCTGAACATAAAAACCTTTTCCAGTTGTATAGAACATCCATTCCAAGCTTTGAAAACGACCCTTATTTCAGACAATTAAACAGTTATCTGGATTTGGGATTATGGTTCGATGCGCATATCAGAAAACAACCTTATAGCCTAATAATCAAAGAAAATAAAAGGACAAATTATTAGTTCTTCCTTACTAATTTTCTAAGAATTTTTATTCTTTTTTCTCTTTTGCTGTTTAAAATGAAGGCCCGAATCTTCAATTTCCTTCATTGCATCTTTAATTCCAAATGCCGCAGCATCACTAAAATCGAGGGTCATTTCATAATCCTCCTTAGAGATTTCAAAAGTCTTTATTTTTTTGTCCATCCACTTTTCAATGGCTTCCAGTAAGTTCTTTTCTTCTTCGCTGCAAAAGCTTACGGCACGGCCTCTTTTTACACCCCGACCGGTTCTACCCACACGGTGTACATAGGTTTCGGCTATATCTGGCAAATCGTAATTGACCACATAATCTACATCGGGGATATCAATGCCTCTGGCACTGACATCGGTGGCGATGAGTACTTTGAGCAATCCAGAGCGGAATTCGTCCAGGATTTCACTTCGGATTTTCTGTTCCTTGTCTCCGTGCAGCGATTTTGATACAATTTCAACTCGTTCCAAAGCTTTTACAACCCGCTCGGTACGAACCTTTGTACGCACAAAAATCAGGAATTTCTTTTCGGAATTTTCTTTGATCAAACGCTCCAGGAAAAATCGCTTGTCATCCATTTCGACAAAAGAAACGCCGTGATCGATGTTTTTATTTACCGGATCTTTTGGTGATATCTGAATTCTAATGGGCTTTAGGACGAGGGAGTAAGCCAATTCTTTAATCTGATCATCAATAGTAGCCGAAAAGAAGAGTGTCTGTCGCTTTTTGGGTAATCTACGCATCAGATCCTGAATATCTTTCAGGAATCCAAGCTTGAGCATCTGATCGGCTTCATCAAGAATGAGCGTTTGAACAGCATCGAGTATCAAATGCCCCTGCGCCCTCAAATCGAAAAGACGTCCAGGTGTGGCAATCAGCACATCTACTCCTTTTTTAAGTTTCGCAATTTGTGAATCCTGCTCAGCTCCACCGTAAATCGCGGAGGTCTGCACCGAGGTATATTTGCCCAAATCGATAAAGACTTTGTGAATCTGTATTGCAAGTTCATGAGTAGGAACCATGACGATGCAAATCGGCGTAGCACCTTTAATGGGGCGATCTCTCCATGCTTCGATTCGATGTAAGGTTGGAATGACAAAGGCTGCAGTTTTACCGGTTCCTGTTTGTGCTATTGCCAGTACATCCTCACCTTCCATAATGTGCGGAATGGCTTTGAATTGTATATCAGTAGGCCTTTTGAAAGCAATTTCCTCGAGTCGTTTTTTTAAAGAGCCGACAATATTGTATTTTTCGAATTTCATATTTTAATTAAGAAGGAATTAGTGAAATAAAAAGCTCCCTATGGGAGCCATTATCTAATCCTTTACTTTTTTAAAGACAAATTTTTTGCCGTTATTCTTAATGGTTATGGTACGTTCATTTTCAAAATTAAGCGCTAACTGCTCATCAAACCTCAATCCTTCGGCCTTCAGCATCAATACAGATCCATCATCCGAAACTGACCAGCTACCTTTTTGAGTTATTTTATTGACATTGGTAATGAGTTTGCCACCCGATTCGAAAGCAATTGTTGCAGTCCTTAAAACATCGGCATTAAAGCTGATATCATCCCCGGAAGTTTTTAAAACTTCAGGAACATTCGACAATTGCCAGATACCTTCCAGTTTTTCTTTGTAATTGATGCTTTTCTTGCCGCAGGAGCTAAGAAAAACTGCTGCACATAAAAAAAGAAATATTGATTTTACTTTCATGATGATTATAATTTATGGCTGCAATATAGCAAATTTTAGAAAAAGACTTGAATCAGCTCATTCAAAACTTTTTAAATTAAATTCAGATACTGGCTTTGTGTAAATGAATAAGAAATTTGTCAGCAATAAATAAGATATTATTCAAAAAAATATAATTTTGGGGGAAGTACTGATAAAATGCTTATCGGTTTGAACCTAAAAGTTATTATGGGAAAAAGATTCGAAGGCTTTCTTGCGCCACATGGCTTGTACATACTAGACACATTTTCGGGTGAAGTCCGTTTTATTCAGCATGCCGAAGATTCGAAGTTTTCTAATAAAATTATTTGAATTATCTAAAGATAATGAAGCCCTTATTTATTTCAAAGAATCGATAGAAATTAAGCGCGCATTAATGGAAAAGGATACTTTGCTGGCAGCCATCTCATCGTGGCGTTATTATTACGAAAAATTATCCCCTAAACATAGGAAAAATAAGAAAATAGCAGTTTTCGCAATCAATAAATACAAAGAAGAATCATCAAATTGGGGTATCGATGAAATTTCAAAGTCAATTCCAAAAGCACTACTCGAGGATCCAGAAATTCAGGAATTGTTGAAGCCAGTTCAGGGTTCTGATTAAGAAAAGTGATCAAATCAACTTAATGTTAAAAACGCAATAGAACAAAGACATTGCTAATTTCGCTAAAATAAAAGAGGATATATGTATTTTGAAATATAAACACACAGCAATAGTATAATATATGACAAAAATATCCTTAAGATATCTTTAATGCTTTTTGTAGAGATAATCTCTTCATATATATATGCTAATCGAAATGGCAGGTAGAGCAGAGTAAAAAGCCTCAAAAAAGAAAAAAATTGGGTCAGCATATGTTCCTTATCTAAGGATGGGTGGGCAAGCATGGTATCAATTGTTGCGGAGTATCCAAAACAGGCAAAAAGCAGCAGGATAATGTCATAGCCCCAAAACTTGGTAAGTTTTGGTTTAAGTCCTTTTCTTAGGTATTCATTAATATTGCATTTGAATGGAAGCCTCATTAAGAGCCAAATCTCTTTTATAACTATGGCAAGGGCTGAATTTTCTATAAATTTTTTCATTTGAGGAGATTCTCCTTGCTCAAATCCTGCAAGTAATAAAAAAACATAAAGCATCAAAAGGCATGAAAAAAAATGTAATAGCCACAAAAAAAAGATAATGAAATTTGATTTTTTTGGAATTTTATCGAGCCCGAGCTGAATTTGCCATAGTTTTTTATTCAGTGCAAATGTTTCTGCAAACATTAGTAACAACAGGAATATAGCCAGAACAGGCATAGATTCCCTATAGTTAAGTGCTTTCAAAACGGCATTGCTCACAAATGGCCCAAGGCTTAAAAAATACAGGACGCAAAATATATTAAAAAAAACGCCCTCCCATTTGAGCAAATTTTCATCTTTGAACATCTTTTCCTTAGTAAATTTGTGGGTTATAAAAATCAATATTTTTCCGAGGATTCGTTTCATTTGTCTTTAAAAAATACCCATTTCAAAACAGCCGCTTTGTCGCTGTGTATCAAATGTCCCTTTGCATCGAAGAAAAACTGCTGTTTGCGCCCATGAGGTTTACATAAGCTATCTTTAGGAACGGAACATTCCATCACCCAAACAGAATCGCTACATCCATAAATCTTGCTTGTGTGCAATCTGTTGAGCACAAGCCCATCTTCCAATTGCATCCGTTATGATTCGCTTAATTTTTCCAGAAGTTTAACTGTTTACAAATTAAGAAATTAATACCTATAACTCCCTCAAAAACCCTTCAATACTATTTTTTACCTTAGAATCCATGCCAAGAATCAACTGACCTTCTTCATAAATAAGCAGGGCTGAACCCATTTGTCTTTTGTCAAGCTGGGCAGTTTTGTCCTCCAGTGCAGCTTGAGCAAGTCTTTGAAGTTCCGAATATTGCTCCGGACTGATTACGATATTTCTGTTCTTACCACCTGAGAATAAACCGCTTGAGCTTTCTTGCTTAGTTACAGGTTTATAATGAATAGCCGAGTAATCAATTTCCCAGACATTATTATTGCCGTCAATATAGGATATCAGTTTATTCATTTTTGTATTTTTTTCAGGTGTATCTTTTTTCAGAACTGCTGCAGACCTTGGCGAACAGGCCAGCATCATGACAGCAGCAGATAATAGGAATAAGAAGGAATTAAATTTCATAAGTAATTGCTATTTATTCAAAGATTTTAACAAAAACCAGTCCTCTCCGGGCTGATAGATAAACACATATTCTACGGGTTGAGCCTTTATAAAATTTCCATTTTTGTAAAGCTGTTTCATGCCTTTAAAGCAGATATCCTTTGTTTTATCATCGTTTTTATCCTCCATTTTCAGTTCTAGCTCCTGAGGTTGAAAATCCGATCCATCGCTTGCAATTGCATCGAAGGTAGGGGGTGTGTTTTCGAGCAGCACATTAAAAATATCGAGTAGTTCGCCCTGATCGAATTTATAAAAATGATGATATCCTGATCCTTTACAATCGGTATTTAAGGTCATGAGCAGGGGAGCGCTTTTGTCTTTAAAAAATACCCATTTCAAAACAGCTGCTTTGTCGCTGTGTATCAAATGTCCCTTTGCATCGAAGAAAAACTGCTGTTTGCGCCCATGAGGTTTACATAAGCTGTCTTTAGGAACGGAACATTCCATCACCCAAACAGAATCGCTACATCCATAAATCTTGCTTGTGTACAATCTGTTGAGCACAAGCCCATCTTCCAATTGCATCCGATATGATTCGCTTAATTTTTCCAGAAGTTTATCTGTTTCAGATCTTAATGATTTACTGAGAATAGGTCTGAAAATCTTATCCCTCTGAGCATCAGCACTCAGACTGTCTTCTTTAAAAAGATCACCTTTTGGCTTTTTTGAACTTGTGCTGTCTTTTTGTTCCGGCTGTTCATTGTTTATTACAGCATTGTCGCATGCAATTAGTAGCGGCAGCATTAAAAATAGTATGACAAATTGTTTCATAAAAACCAAAATTTATTTTCCGGAAACATTATCGAAAAAGTATTCGTAAGGGCGCAACAGTTTTTGCATCACGATATTTTGCGTAAGAAAAAAATTATCCTCGTCAACATCTACATAATAGCGCAATATTTTCTGTCTATTACCCTCTTTGCCGTCGCCACGGTCATAGTTCGGATTGATTACAGGATAGAGTGTCATCGTTTTTTCTTCCGACTTTCCTTTGTACTTATAACTGATTTTAGCGAAAGGCGGCATTTTGATGATAGAATCGCGCACTGCTTTGTTGTAGATAATTATTTCGGATGACAAAACATTAAAATCAGATAAATAAATATCCACATATTCTTTTCTTATGCTACTTTCTGGCAATTGTTTTTTTGCATGCAGGCCTTTAACAAGTGTTTTTGCGCCTAATTCCAAACTAAATGAAAAGGGGCGCTGCTCAGGTGCGAAATATTCAACCTGCATTTTTTCTAGTTCCTTGCTATTATGCCTTACGATTGCTCTGTCTCTGAGGGCTGATTCCTTACAGATAAATCGGGTATCGATGGTGCCATTAAAACCCGGAATATTCAATACATATGGGATTTCAGAGCCCTCCACAACTGCAAAGGTACCCTGACCGCCATCGGCAGGACCGCCAACATAGTAGGTTCTGATTTTTTTATTGCTCATATCGTACAATTCAACCTTGATACCGATGGTGCCAATTCCGCGCAAAACTGTTTTGATGGATGGATTTGGAACCCTGTTTCGTACCCTCACTTTTTCGATGGTTTCCAGAATATTGTTCATCGCATTCGGACTCGCGAAATATGTCTTACCAGAGCTTTTGTTGGTATATTTCCAACTTCCATCAGCTTGTTTTTCGAGTAAGGCAAGATTATTTTCTCTATCGGCCAAAAAGATTCGTTTTAGGTTTTTCTGAGGATTTTCAACAGCAAATTGTGTAAACTCAACCGAGGCAAAAGTGTCCTTCTGATTCATCTTGCTGAAGTAAAAAACCGTAACAGTAATGGCGAGTAGGATTAGTACTACTCCCGCAAGGAAAAATTTATTTTTAAGCATTTTTATTATTTTGATTTAGCTTCCAGATTTTTTGTAAAACTCATCACTACCTCATTCGGACTTTTACCCAATTGTTGCAATGAAGCCTTGACCTGTTCGGCCAGTTCATGTTTTGGGTAAAGTTCAAGAAATTTTTTGTAAATTTTTTCAGCTTCTTTGTTCCAATCAGTTTTTTTAAGATCGAAACGATCAATTTTCGAAGGTATTTTAACCTTTTTATTGTCATTTTCAGTATCGTCAGCACTGTATAGCGGCATTTTACTTTCATATTCAACCGCAAGCAGGAGCATCGTTTCGGGATAAAGCCTGTAATTTGGATATTCTTCAAGAATTGTCAACCAAAACTCAAGTGCATCGGCACTTTCACCAATAGTACTTGCCAATTTACCACCTTCGAAACAATAGTTTGGACTAAAATCGTTCATTTTATATTTTCTAATAAAACTAAGATATTGTCTCACTAACATATGAGCCGTTTGTCGATCGATAGCGCCTTCTTTGCTGTAAAGCTGATTTTGGTAATCGGCAATCCTGCTGCGCATTTTTACATCCTCAGGCTGGAAATAAAAGTTAGCTCTTTCAATTCCCGGTCCATTTGGAAATTCAACCTGATACTTTTTGTACAGCAGAGCAGCTCTTTCTTCGTTGTTTGCTCTAATAGTTTCCTGAGCATAGGCTGCGAGTAAAATTGATTCGGGATAGACCTCTGCATTTTTAAAACCATCAATAACAAATTCGAAATGTTTGGCTGCCTCATTCCAATTTTGCATTCTAATATAAATACTGCCTATTTTATAAAGATAATAGGGGGTTAATTTATCATTCGGGTATTTACGGATAAAATTGGTGTAGGAAAACAATAGGGGTTCCAATATACTGTCCGAACTGTTGCGGTCTTTCGAAAGTTGATCCTCCAGTAGTATTATCTCTTTTTTTAAGGCATATTTTCCTGTACAGGACGCCAGCGTAATGAGTATAAAAAGTATAAATGAAAGGGCTTTCATGAAATAATAATTATTTAAGCGCAACTACCTCAATATATAATATCAAGTCAGCATAGGGCGGCACTACTGGTAAACTGCCCTTTGCTCCATAGGCTTCATTTGATGGTACAAAGATAAGCGCTTTGCTGCCTGTTTTCAAATTACTTACGGCGTTGTAGAGCATTTTTGGGACCTTTTCTGTTTTTCCTATTTCGATTTTCATCCTCGAACCTGCTTTGAAAATATCATCGAAGATAGTTTCTTCTTTTTGGATTGCAGCCATATAATAAAAATAGACCTTATCACCTTTCTTGAAAGCTTCCCCGTCGCCGGAATCGATAAGATGATACTTAATCCCTTTAATATTAAAATCAAATTTCAGTAATCCTTTTTTGTTTTTTTTAATTCCATCAATCAGCAGTTCCCGATAAAGACTATCTTCTTTTATTACCCGATCTCTTTCTTTTCTGAAAGTTTCAACCGAACTAAAAGCATTTTCAAATGCATATTGAACTTCTTTGTCCTCATTTTTCTGTTTGAGGCTGTAAACATCCAGAATTTTATAGCTAAGGACCACTTGCTCATTCTTTCCATTAAAAGCAGCGCTGTAAGCGCCTAATTCAGCAGCGGCATCCAGATATCTTAGCCTTGCAACAATACTATCACCATTTTTTGCAAACGTGAGGAGTTCCTCAAACTGATTGCGATGCATTTTGGTAGGCAAGGTTATTTTTAATGGTTTTTTTTTTACAAAACTATTTAACAGTATTGTCCCATCTTCTTTAACCAACTTTACATGCAGCAGCAAATCGTCGCCATATTCTATATTTGAGTCGGATTTTTTTGAATTTGCAGTCTTAAAAACCTTGTATTCAATTTTTCCGTTCTCCGTTTTATTCCAATCGGATGTATCCATGTTGCAAGCAGCAAACAATGATAGGATAAAACATAAGCTAGGAAACAATTTTACGAACTGTGTCATCATGATATTAATGCTGCTTTGTATTCAGTGTAGAGCAGTTCTTTTAACCTGTCGACTGTGCCTGGCAGATTGTCGCGACTCTGACCTCCGGAAGCATTCAGGTGACCTCCTCCACTAAAATATTTGGAGCAAATTTCCTGAACTGAGAAATTTCCCTTAGAACGGAAGGAAAGTTTTACACGGTCTTTACGCTCAGTTATCAATACAGCGCAGCGTATATCCCTAATGCGCAGAATCAGATTAACAATTCCTTCAAGATCGCCTCTTTGAATATTAAAATGCCTGTGATCTTCCACATCGAGCACAATAATTCCAGTATTGATATCTTCGAGCAGTTCAAGTCGGTCGCTAATACTATAGCCCATTAGCCGGAATCGCTTATAGCTGTATGAATTGGAAACTTGATCCGAAATATAGTTAATATTCACGCCCCGCTCACTGATATCTGCCACAAGGCGAAAAAGGGCAGGCGAGGTAGCATATTGCAGTCCACCTGTATCGGTAAGAATGCCTACGTACATAGTTTCGAAAGTTTCAATTGGTGCTGCATCCAATGCATTCATCAGGGACAGGAAATCATAAATAAGCTCACAGGTTGAACTCGCCGATGTTCTCCAAAGCATTGCATTGGCAAAATCGGAGGGGGCCATATGATGATCAATCATCACCTTATATGCTTTAGAATTTGCCAACACAGTCTCCATTATTTCGGTGCGATTGAAATTATTGTAGTCGAGGGCGAAAATAAGATCAGTATTTTCTACAATTTGATTACATAAGTCTGTCTGTTTTTCATAAATCCATATTTTTTCAATACCCGGCATAAAATCCAAAAAATCAGGCATTTCAGTAGGCATAATTACATTCACACGATGCCCTAGGGTAAAAAGATAGTGCGCAAGAGCCAAAGAAGAGCCAACCGCATCTCCATCGGGGTTTGCATGTGAACTTATCAGGATATTTTTAGGCTCTTGAAGCAATATTTCAAGTTGTTCAAAATTTGTCATATTTTAATTTGTCAATCTTCGTCAGAATTTATTTGTTCATCGAGCAATATATCTTCATGCAATTCCTTTTGATTTTTCATGGCAGCATAACTAAAAGAAATGACAATGGAAGAAAATGCCCAAAGGTAATAACCGCTTAAAAATCCACTTTTTAAAGCAAGCGGCCAAATCAGTACAGAGACCATTGTTATTACTGCCAGCGTATTTTTTAAAAACTTAAAATCGTCCGAAATTTTGGTTAAATATAGCACCCATACTGTAATTACTGCAAAGTTAGCTAAAGATCCCAAAAAAGCAACCGGGCTTTTAAATATTGTGATAGTAGCAGCCCATAGTGCATCGTAACCATTTAAAAAGGGCCCGAATCTGAATGCATACTTACTTTTGTTTACCAGCTCATCCATGTAATAATCAGGAATACAGTAGGCCGGTACAAACATAGAGATGATGTACAAAATCGAAAATAAACCAAAAACAGGAAATAAATATTTGTTCTGCCTTGACTCAGACATGCTTTATATTTTAGGATACAAATTTACGATTAGCTGCGCTGATATTTATTAAAATTCACAGATCTTAATAACTAATAAAGAAAGATACTTATTTTTAGATTGTGATTTCAAATTATATTTTTGTGTGTACTTTGCCAAAATAAAAGCAAATTAATGAAAATTCAACTTTTAAACAGTGGTCATATTGCTGGAATCAAAGAAATTTCTGATGTTCAATTTGGTTTTAATTATTTGAATAAAAGCTATTTAGAATCATTTTTGGAAGACGATAATTTTGGATTGGTGGCATTGATTGAAGCCGAAATTGTTGGGATGACATTGGTTAAAATTGGCACAAGAGATGAGATTGCAGCAGATTTTTTGGTAGGAGCGGAGTTCATTAAAGAAAAATTCAATAGTATTACCAAATTAGCGCTCAGAAAACATTTAGCTGTAAAAAAAGGTTTTGAATCCAGGGGAATCGGCAGTATTATGGTTGAAAAAGGGATGCAGGAATTAGAAAGAAGATTGGTAGATGCTATTTTATCAATCGTTTGGAAGGAAGGTTCATCTACTGCATTGCACAA